>JBBUCD010000030.1:0-11987 GCA_038057955.1 Patescibacteria group bacterium
CACTCTTTCCCTACGTCAGCTCCATTGCTCTGAATACGATTGTTGCTCCACCGCTGGTGAACCAGTCAGCGACGCCGTCGGAAGCAGCTCCAACTATCTCTCCGAATCAAGGCACCCCCTCACCGGCAACTTCTTCGTCGAACAGAGCATTGCCCACCTCACTTGTTGTAACTGCGGGTAATGTACTAGCCGCTGCGGTACTCTTGTTGAGTATTTTTGGTGCCGTTTGCCTGATAAGGGACAAGAAGCGTCAGTAATTTTAGGCGTGAAAAAAAGCCCCATGATGGGGGCTTTTTGGATTGGGCTTAGAGTTTTTTACCGGTACATGACCGGAATGTAAATGGGTTGTCGTTGGTAGGGATAGGGTGGCGGAATCAGCCGCCACCAGTTATTCGAGAATGAGGTTGCCCGATACCGAGCATGCCGACATTCGATTTGATTTTGCGGTGCCGGCTCGCCCGTAGTCGCCTCCATCTCCTCGTCCGTCATCTGCCTCGTGATGTCGGCCGGCGGTTGTTCTTCGGAAGACTTTACTGGTATGGGTGTTGCTTCAGGTGCTGGCTGTGCTGCAACGGTGATGCTCAGGTTTACTACTGAGAAAGCTATGACCAATTTTTTAAACAACTTTTCACCTCCTGATTTAATGGGAGGAATACTAGCAGAAAACCCGTTATTTGTCCATCCATGTACCACATTTCGGTAGAGTTCAGTAGAATCGTACTATGACTACACAAGCCATTGTTTTAGCAGCTGGGCAGGGGACGCGGATGAATCATCCGGACTTGCCAAAGGTACTGGTACCCGTGAATGGTCGGCCAATGATTACCTACGTACTCGCAACGCTTCAGGAGATTGGCATTGCTGATCCGGTAATTGTGATTAAACACAAAGCCGAGAAGGTCCGGGAAACGCTCGGTGCTCGTCGGTTTGTCGAACAAGATGATCGGGTTGGAACGGGTGCCGCGGTGCAGGCTACAGCAGGCGAACTTCGTTCGCATGAGGGCTTGATCTACATCGTCAATGGCGACCACCCATTCTTTTCGGTTGAAACCTACCAAGCGCTCGCTATGGCGCTGGAGAATCCGCAAGTTGCCATAGCACTCGCAACCAGCCAGGTAAGCTCTATTGAGGAACGATACGGTCGAATTGTCCGATCGTCTGATGCGACAGTTGAGCGGATTGTTGAGTACAAGGATGCAACAGATAGTGAGCGACAGCTGACTGAATATAATGCCGGTTTGTACCTTGTTCGATCACCCTGGCTTTGGAGCGCGCTTGATCGAATTGAGCCGAGCGGTGTTACCGGCGAGTACTACCTGACGGACATCGTTGCCTTGGGCATAGCTGATGGGTACCAGGTGGCAGCGGTCGGTGTGCATCGTCCGAGTGAGGCGCACGGCATCAATACGCCTGAGGAGCTCGCGATTGCTGAGCAGCTCTTGAAGGAACGGGTGTAATCTGGTGTGATACAGGTATGATTGTGAATCTCTTCACAGATGCTCCAGGGACATTGCAGACCGAGGCGCTGGTACTCTTTGTGCGCGATGGACAGCGGCCTCGGTACATAAAGGAGCTTGAGCAGCAGATTCCTCCGCTCGCTCTTGCATCGTTCAAGGCCAAATTTGGCGAAACCCTGCTCGCATTTCCCGCGAAGGGCACGGTCAAGCGAATACTGCTCGTTGGGCTTGGTGATAGTGCGACAGATCGTGATCCAGTCGAGGTATTTCGTCGAGCCCTGGGTATTGGTATGAAGTTTCTTACGAAGCAAGGTGTGCTTGATGTTGCTGTCTACATTGGCGCCATCTTCGATGAATCATTTGATGATCGATTTGATGCCATCATACGGGAAGCAATTGTGATCAGTCTGATTGCGCCCTATGGGTACGAAAAGCACCGCTCAAAGAAAGAAGATTCGACGGAGCTCCGATCATTTACGTGGGTTGCGCCGTTGGCACGGACGAAAGAGAAGCTAGCGACCTTACTCAAAGAGGCTTGTGTGATTGCTGACAGTGTTCGAATTGCTCGGGATTTAGTCAACGCACCGAGTAATGTGATGACACCAGCGGCATTGGCGAGAGCAGCAAAGCAACTAGTTGAGAGTCAGCCCACACTGAGTTGTACGGTATTCGATCAGAAAAAATTGGCCAGCGCTGGTTTTGGTGGTATTCTCGCTGCTGCTCAGGGTTCCGATGCTGAGCCACAACTGATCACACTGGAATATCTACCTGCCGGACAGGCAGGCAAATCGGAGCAGGTGAAGACTAAGAAGACAGTTGTTCTTGTTGGTAAGGGTGTCACCTTTGATTCTGGCGGTATCAATCTCAAACCCGAACGCGGCATGAACGAGATGCACATGGATATGGCTGGCGGGGCGGCTGTCTTGGCAACGGTTTACGCAGCTGCTGCGCTCCAATTGCCAATCCATGTGGTTGGCGTCGTGCCGGCCGTTGAAAATATGCCAAGTGGTACGGCCAGCAAGCCAGGCGATATCATAACCTCAAAATCTGGTTTGACGATCGAGGTGGCAAACACTGATGCCGAGGGCAGGATTATTTTGGCTGATGCTCTGACGCATGCGGCTGCTTTCAAGCCCGATCTGATTATTGATTGCGCAACTCTGACGGGTGCCGCCCTTGTTGCACTCGGGGAAGAGCGGGCTGCGCTCCTTGGGAACAACCAAAAGTTGATAGACTCTGTTCTAGACGTTGGCCGACAAACTGGTGAACTGCTTTGGCAGCTACCGATCGATGATGATTATCGCGAGCACGTGAAGAGTGATAGTGCCGATGTCAAGAACCTTGGTAAGAAGGGCAACGCTGGTGTGATTGCGGGGGCGGCTTTTCTTGAGAAGTTCGTGTCTAAAGATACGCCGTGGGCGCACATTGATTTAGCTGGTCCGGCCATGCGATCAGAACCAGGCGCCTATCAGCCAAAAGGTGGTACAGGCTGGGGCGTGCGACTACTCACTGCTTTTCTTGAGAAGGAATCACAATGAAGGTGCTACTGATCCAATGTCGGACTGACGCCTCGGCAGCTCACGAGCTGGATTGCGTTCTCCGCCACGGCAAGCTGACACCTGATGAGATCACTATTGCTAATCCAGTCTTGAAGCCCGGCTCGCTTCGTATCCATCCGGCACAAGATTTTGATGCAATCCTCATGGGCGGCTCTGGCCAGTTTGGGATCGTTCAAGCCGCGGATACGTTAGCGTTTCAACGGGGACTCACCGAGATTCGACCGGTACTTGATGCGGTCGTTGAAGGTGATCTACCATTCCTTGGCATGTGTTTGGGTCACCAAGTACTCGCCTGGCATATTGGGGCGGCTGTCGTTGCTGATCCTAAGCAGGAAGAAGTTGGCTCGTTCAAGGTAACACTGACCGAGGCTGGCAAGAACGACCCCTTGTTTACCGGCATGCCCGAACAATTTATTGCCCAGCATGGCCATAAGGAGTCGGTGGATGAGCTGCCGGCAGGTGCGGTTCAGCTATCGATTGGTAAACGGAATCCCATGAGCAGCTTTCGAGTTGGTGCAGCTGTCTACGGGGTGCAATTTCATCCAGAATTGACACTTGATGATCTCATGGCCCGTCTCTCATTGTATCCAGATTACTTGCACGGCAAAACAGTTGCCGAGGCCCGAAAAGGCTTCAAAGAATCACCTGATGCACCTCGAGTGCTGCGAAATTTCTTTGAGCACGTCGTTGCTGCTTGACGATGTTCGGCAGAAATCGTACTATTATCCCACTGTGAACGTACACCAACACCTTATTTGCCGCTTTATTCTCGTCGGGGACCATTCCCGGAGCGTTGCGGTGTCACAGTAGAAGAACGATTTCACTAAGCAACAGCGCTCCGGGAACGGGGCGCTGTTTTGTTTCCTGGTCAGCTGGTGGAGCTTGTAGCTTGAGCCTCACCACCTGCTCGGGGGATGCAGGTTTATAAATTGGAGTTTGAAGATAGGTGGTGGATCAGGTGCAGAAAGATTTGAGACGGGTGGTGCGGATGCATTGCATGTATCCCTTTCGGGATCTTTTCGATGGCATTGTACACTACGTCAACCGAGGAGTGTACGCGGCAAACGGAGGCAATTTTACGGTGTTGAATCAGCCGCTGCCGGATCACTTCCTCACGGATGTGCATCGGCATGACCTTGGTGCTTCAGTGTATCTGGAGCTGTACGGAGAGGGATGTATGTTTACGCGTGCTCTCGATACACCGCTGTTCATCGATAGGCTTCGGGTAGAAGCCAAACGGTGTACGCTCGTATTGCAGCCATTCATAGTCAGTAAGGCAGCGATCGAGTTGGTTGCTGCAGTGCCAGGCATGACACTTGCTGGTAGTCGGTTCAACTTAGTCGAGAAGATAAACAATAAGTTGTTCGCTCGACAGTTGTTCGAAAAGGTCGGCATGGACTTGCTCCAAGGCAACATCTGTAAAAGTGAGCAGGAAATTCGTAACGCTGCCGCTCGACTACGACGATCTGGCGTGCGACAGATGGCCCTTATTGATCCAAGTCCATACGCGGCGTCTGGTAAGGGTTTGATTGGTCGAACGACCATATCTTCGGACGATCGGACCTATGAGATGCAGCTACAGGGAATCTTGCAGCCGTATTCTCGATCGTATAGGAATTTATCCGTCATCCTTACAGAATGGAGTGATGAGGTTGTATCGAGCCCAAGCGTGATTGGGTATATCGATGCTCAACGCAGAGTAAACTTCATCGCAACCACATCTCAGGTATTTGAGGGTGTCGGAAGTCCGGTGTACAGAGGGAGTATCATTCCTGCGCAGGAGTCGCCTGAAGTGATTCTTGACCTCTACCGATGCTTTACGGCAATTGCCAATCAGCTTGTAAAACGAGACTGGGTGGGTGTGTTTGGGATTGATTTCATTGTTGTTCGTAGTGGTACGGGAGTGCGCGTTATTCCAACTGAGATCAACGGTCGCTATACCGGGTCGATGTATCTGGCGAACGCAATGCGGCGGTTGCCGCCGCATGACTGGTTTGGCTACTGTTTAAATGTCGCTGTGCCACTGGGTACGACATATTGTGAATTACGAACAGCAATTGAGCTCGTATCGGATCGTCCCTCGGAGAAAGTATTAGCTTTCAATGTGGGACCACTGCATTTGGGCAAATCGACTGTTATGGTGCTCATAGATCCTTCACGTGAACAAAAGCCCCGACAAAGGGCAGAAGTTATATTTGATGAGATAGAGCATCTACTATCGCCATTGAGGAAGCAGCAATATTATGAGCTAGCGGCGAGCTAGCTTGAGCTACATTGATTCTGAATCTGCCGGACAGCATTAGTTGTCCGGCTTTTCTTTTGCCCGTGGTACACTCAATGCCTATGGCGAGCATCAAGACGCGGGGCATAATTCTGCAACGACGGGTCTATGGGGAGGCGGATCGGATTTTGACGATCCTGACACCTGGTATGGGTAAGATGACGGCAATTGCCAATGGCGCTCGGCGGCTCACGAGTAAGATGGGTGGCCACTTGGAGCTGTTTTACGTAGTCGACTGGGTGTTGGCCGAGGGGCGGAATTGGCATGTGGTCACGAGTGCTGATGTCGTTGACTCATTCCAGGAGCTTCGATTGTCATTGACGACTGTTGAACAGGCGAGCTACTTAGCCCAGTTAGTCAGCCGGCTCTCGCCGGATGATCAGGTGCAGCCGAAGATGTATCACTTGCTCGTTGAGGCGTTTGGTCAGCTATCCGGATCGCGTGGGACTACACTGTTGCGGCAAGTAGAGTGGCAGTTATTGTTGGCGTCGGGTTTGCAGCCAGAGCTGCGTGCCTGCAGCCATTGTACGAAAGCACTTGATCCAATCACTCTTGGGCTGTGTCCAGAACGAGGCGGGGCGCTTTGTCCTGACTGTATGCAAGTCGAAACGGTCCACGTGCCAATTCAGGCAGAGACGCTCAAGGTGCTTCGACTTTTCGAACGGGCGCCCCTCCAGTTATCCACCCGCTTGCAACTGTCGAGTGCCGTGCAAGAGGAGTTGGCGCGGACGACGAAACTATTCCTTGAACATGCGCTGGAGCAGTCCATCAAGTTTCCGACATTTGGTACACTACAGCCATCAACCGTATTGGTATCACAATGACCTCACTGATTACGACGCTGACGATTATTCTCGAGACCTTGCTGATCTTCAGGGCGGTTTTTATTATCTTCGGCGCATCGGGTGTCTCATTGGTGCAACTCATTATGAGGGTCTCGGATCCCTTGGTGCAGCCGTTCGTTGGTCTTGTCCCGGCGATGCGTTACGGCTCGTACTTGATTGACTGGCCAACGGTACTGGCTCTGATTGCATATGGCATTTTAAGCTTTCTTCTTATTGAAATGGTTCATTATCTGACCGTTCGCCTTCACCGTTAGTCATGATTGGTATCTGTGATTCTGGAGTAGGTGGCTTGATCGTCTATCAGAAGCTGAAGGCGTTGTTGCCCAATGCGAGTTTCGTATACTTGGCTGATCAAGCGTACGCCCCGTACGGCGAACGAACGCAGGCAGAGATTATTGCGCGGATGAAGCTGGTGATCCAATTTCTCGTCGATGAGGGTGCGACAATGGTCGTGATTGCCTGTAACACCGCGACGGTCAATGCAGTTGATGAGCTACGCAGTACGTTTCCAGCTACGCAGCTTGTGGGGATGGAACCCGCTATTAAGCCAGCAGCAGCCGCTGCCGATAAGATTATCGTGTTAGGTACCAATTCTACGGTGCACAATGCTCGGTATAGGGCATTAGTGGATGAGTACGCTGCAGGAAAGACAGTCTGGAATGTTGGCGCCCCAGAATTAGTCCGACAGGTCGAGACAGGAGAGCTCAATCGAACCGATCTCATTCAGGCCAAGGTGCAGCAACACATTGAGGATGGTGCCCAGGCACTGGTGATCGGTTGCAGTCACTTTTCCTTTCTCATCCCAACCATTGAGAAGGTCTGGCCAGATTTGCAGATTTTTGATGGTGCCGAAGGTGTTGCTCGCCAGGCAGTCAAGCAGCGTACTGAGCGTGGTCTGATGCCAGACGAGTCGAAGAACCAGTTTTACACGACAGGCGTCGCATCTACGGCTCATTTCCTTACGCCAGCGATCACCTTCGAGCACATGGATCTTTGAGTCTGTTGCCCTGGTAACAGGTTCATGTGTACACTAGGACTATGAACTATCCAGACAACTTTATGGAGACACTGGTCTCGCTCGCCAAACGGCGGGGTTTTGTCTTTCCATCGGCCGAGATCTACGGTGGACTGGCAGCGGTTTGGGACTACGGTCCACTCGGCGCACTCATGAAGCAAAACCTTCGGCGCGAATGGATGAATCGTTTTGTGCATAGTCGGAACGATATTGTGCCAATCGAGTCGTCTATTTTGACGAATCGTCAGGTGCTCGTTGCTTCTGGGCACGAGAAAGGTTTCTCTGATCCGTTGGCCGAGTGCACAGTTTGTCATGAGCGGTTCCGAACTGACCATGAGATTCCTAAAGCGAAGGATCATGAACACCAACTTACCGAAGAAAAGCAGTTTAACCTGATGTTTAAAACCCACGCCGGAGCGGTTGAGGAGAGTGCCAACCTAGTGTATCTGCGACCAGAGACAGCGCAGGGTATGTTTGTGAACTTTAAGCTCATTGCCGAGGCCATGCGTTTGCGCCCACCGTTCGGTATCGCACAGATCGGCAAGGCGTTTCGTAATGAGATTACTGTTGGAAATTTCATTTTTCGGTTACGTGAGCTTGAACAGGCCGAGATTGAGTACTTTGTGCCACCAGCCGATGCCGAAAAGCACAACGCAGCTTGGGTTGAGGAGTGGAAGCAGTTTTTCGTTGATTTGGGCTTGAATGATGAGCGACTGCGAGTCCGGGAACTTTCTCCAGAAGATCGGGCGCACTACGCAGCCTCAAATACCGACATAGAGTACGAGTTTCCGTTTGGTTGGGGTGAGCTGGCTGGGATTGCCAATCGGACCGACTACGATCTGCAGAACCACATCAAGCATTCCGGGAAAGATCTTTCTTGGTTTGATGAGGAGACAAAGGAACGGATTGTGCCCTACGTCATCGAGCCAACCCTTGGCCTTGATCGGCTATTGATGGTGTTGTTAGTGCAGGCGCTGCATATTTCTGATGGAACAGATGGTCGTGAGGCAGGGGAGATGGTGCTCAAGCTTAATCCAAAGATTGCACCGGTCACGGCTGCCGTATTTCCTCTCGTGAAGAAAGAGCAGCTACCGGAGATCGCCAAGACTATCGTCAAAGACCTTCGAGAGGCCGGAATCGGCTACGTTCAGTACGATGAATCAGGTTCGATTGGCCGCCGTTATCGTCGCCAAGACGAAATTGGGACGCCGTGGTGCATTACCGTTGATTTTGACTCGCAAACCGATCAAACCGTGACCCTCCGCCACCGCGATACGCTTGAGCAAGAGCGAGTGTCGATCAGTGAATTGCCAGCGAAGCTCAAAGCGGCTCTCAAGGCCTAGTGATGACATTGTCAGGGGCGCCAGCGGTCAAGGCGGCACTGGCTGCGCTGGCAACGCCCGAACGCGCCAAAGCCTCGGCATGGTTTTTTAAGACCGGTCCGGGCCAGTATGGTGAAGGGGATCAATTTATTGGTGTCAGCGTCCCGCAGCAGCGGACGGTTGTGCGTCAGTTCGAGAAGCTTGCATTCCAAGATATCGAGAAGCTGCTTGTCAGCCCGATCCACGAACATCGACTGACAGCAACGCTGATTCTAGTACGGCAGTTTGGGCAGGCAAAGAAGGATTCGGCGCAACAGCTCAAGATTGTTGAGTTTTATCTTCAACACCTTCACGGCATCAATAATTGGGATATCGTTGACAGCTCGGCGTCCTACATTCTCGGGGACTACTATCTTGCGCGACCCGAGCAGAACGCAGAATGGCAGAAGCTGCTCCGGAAGCTTGTGCGATCCCCAGTTGTTTGGGAGCGCCGGGTGGCAGTGTTGGCAGCCGGAGCCTTCATCCGTGTCGGTATTTTTGACGATACCCTTGAGCTCGCCGAGCTGCTCGTGGCCGACAAGCACGATCTCATCCACAAAGCCGTTGGCTGGATGCTGCGCGAGGTGGGGAAGAAGGACGAGAAGGTGTTGCGACAGTTTCTCGACAAGCATGCATCAGTAATGCCTCGCACCATGCTCCGCTATGCAATTGAACGATTCTCGAAATCTGATCGTGAACACTACCTATTTTTCAAGGGGTTGTAGGGGTTTGGTATAGTACCTGTATGATTCGTCTCACCCTACTCATCTTGTTGGTTTTGGGGATTGTTGGCGCTGTCTGGGTGTGGATGCGGGTTGCGAAGGTGCAGCGGGATAGCCGGTACGCGATGTTTCAGGCAAATAGTGCACCTAGTCCGTTGCCAGATGGCTTTTGGCCGGGCACCTGGGCTGGTGGTGGAACTGATTGGCTGGGTAAAGAGTTTGATGCTGCGACGCAGACAGGTTTGAATGTCTTTCAGGCTACTCCTGAGCCTGCGAAGCGAATCCCGTTTAGAATGTCAGTGGCGCTATCGCTCAAGAACGAGAAACAAACAGTGCTACTTCTTGACTACAACGTAGAAGGCAACTCACCGTGGATTCGGTTGGTGCGAGATGAAGTTGTCCAGGTCGCGCCAGGCAAGTTACTCGGCCTGCTGTATTACAAGCTTGGCCCGATTGTGATCCCAGTCGACTTCTTTGAGCAGCAGCAAGGTCCAACGATAGAGCAGTAACGAGAGAATTTCCTTCGTAAAATCCCCACCAGGCCACATAGGCCTGGTGTTTTGTTGTGTTTACTCGGTTCAAATTGTGAGTGATTCCTCGATGAGGGGTTATCCACTTGATAGTGCAATCAGGGAGCGGTAGAGTAATTCCTGTGCGAAGTGGTGATATGTGGAAAAAAGTGGGGAAAAGCCATAATTGCTGGGGATAAACAGGAGTAGCAACAGATGTTTGTAGGTGAGTATCGACACAACATGGATGCCAAGGGCAGACTCGCGATCCCATTTCGAATGCGGAGCGAGCTTGAACGTGGTGCCGTGGTGACTCGTGGCGTTGATACCTGTCTTACCATCTACACCCGAGAAGAGTGGGACAAGCTGGCAGAGAAAATCGCTGCCTTGCCCATGTCTGATCCCAAGGCTCGTCGGTTTTCGCGGTTCTTCTTGGCTGGTGCGGCAGAGGTTGAGTTCGACAAGCAGGGTCGGATTCTGTTGCCAGCCTATCTGCGTGAGTATGCCGGTATTGCCAATGCCACCGTGGTGGCCGGTGTCTACAACAGGATTGAGTTGTGGAGTGAACAAGCGTGGAACAAGCAGTCGGCTGAGGTGATGCCATCGGATGATTTGGGAGGATTAGCGATTTGAGGCCGATCGGCGAGGGAGTCAGTGACTCATTCGCCACGTCTTCCTCAAGACCAGGGTCGCCACAGGCGACTATCCAGGGGACACTTTTACAGGAGGGGCACATACAGAAGTTCCGGGTTCTGAGGGGAGCCCAGAACTTCTGTCTCCGGAGAAAGTTATGAAACATATTCCAGTCTTAGTTGATGAATTGCTCGACTGCTTGAAGCTCCAACCTGGGGCCTCGGTGATTGATGCAACACTCGGTCTTGGTGGTCACGCCCAAGTAGTTCTTGAGCGAGTCGGCCCAACTGGTCGACTACTCGGTCTTGAGCGGAGTGCTGAAGGGTTAGCAGAGGCACGCAAAGTGCTGACACCATTTAAGGCACAGATAGTACCTGTTCACGCTAACTTTCGTGAGCTGGTATCAGTTGCCACTGAACACAAGTTTGATCAAGTTGATGCAGTCTATTTTGATCTCGGTTTGGCATCGTGGCAGATTGATCAAGACTATCAGGGCTTAAGTCATCAGTTTGATGCACCGCTCGATATGCGGATTGAGGCACCTGCCAAGTATCAGCAATCGACAGCACCAACTGTTCGCTGGACGCAAGATGATCGCCTGTTGCGAATCGTAGAGCGCTGGCGAGGCTACTCAGCGGCCGAGGTACTGGCTCAAGCCAGTCAAACTGATTTGGAAACAGTGTTTCGGGAGTTAGGTGGGGTACGGACCTGGCGCACGGTGGTCGCAGCCATCATCGAGGCTCGGATAGTACGGCCAATTGAACGAACGGGGCAGCTTGTCGAGATTGTTGGCGAGAGCCCGCGGTTGTTGGCTTTAGTATTCCAGGCATTGCGAATCCTCGTAAACGATGAGTACGGCGCACTGCTGGCTGGCCTAGATGGAGCATGGCAGGTTTTGCGACCTGGTGGTCGCTTGGCAGTCATTAGCTTTCACGGCGGTGAACACCGACTCGTAAAACAACTCTTTCGTACTCTTTCCGGAACCGCGACGATTGCTCGAGTTTTTCCGTCAAATGCTGAAATAACTCACAATCCACGCTCGCGGAGTGCCACACTCCGATACATCACAAAGACTACAGCAACGTCAGTCACGAACAAGGAGAGGTAGATATGGCAACAGCAATTCCACTCACGATCGAACGACAACTCGGCGATGGATCACGTAAGCATACCGTGCCCCAGCAGGTCAAAATTGGCCCCGTCAGCGTTCGGGTGCTTACGATCGCTTCGTTAGCGAGCTTGCTCTTGTTTTATCTTGCCCAGACCACGCAAAGTGCCACCACTTCCTATGAAGTGCAGTCGCTTGGCGAGGCACAGCAGGAGTTAGTCGAAGATGTTGAACGCATGGAGCTTGAGGCACAGCGGCTGCAAACCCTAGGTGCAATTCAACAAGGGCTTGGTGATAGCTTGGCAACCGACTTTGTTCCTGCAAAGGATCTGAAGACCGTCGAGTAGCTATGCGACGAAGCGGTGCTTTTCGTGGGGATGGACGGCTTCGCATCTTGAGCCTGATCGTGTTGGCTGGCAGTCTTGTTATTACTTGGCGACTCTTTCAGAAGAGCGTTATCGAACATCCACTGTACGCTGCACGTGCGGAGTCTCAGT
>JBBUCD010000031.1:0-11665 GCA_038057955.1 Patescibacteria group bacterium
AATGGCGGCCCGCACTCAATCAAGCTCGTGGTGGATGCGACGGCGAAAGATTACGACTATTACCGCAACGGGACACTGATCGCGTCGAATCAAAACTGGGTAAGCGCTGGCGGAACTCAAGATCAAATTCGAATTGCCGCAAGGCAATATCATCAAGGTCAACCAGTTTTTACCTATGATGATCTTAAACTGACGTTGAGCGTCTCTGACGCAACGGAGAATGCGCTAGGTGACGAGCAGGTGCGAACATTCATTGACGATACTCAAGCCGAGTTTGATGCCGGAACCTATACGGCGACCCAATATGATGCCCCAAATACCTGGGTTGAGTTGACGGCTACTGGTCAGACTTCGGGCACGGGAACGTATGCCTCAAAGATTTTTGACGGTGGCGCATCGGCGACGTGGGATACTCTTCAGTGGTTGCCACAGCGACCGTCATTGAAGGAGTTGCCAAATAACACCGGGGCGAATGATTGGTGGGATAACGCCTACCCATTCCGCAAGAAAATTACCTTTGGCACCAGTCACTCGGCCCTCTCGCTTGGTCATACCGTCTCGTTTACTATGGATACCCAGCCAGCGACGACGAGTGTCGAGCTGACCAGCGGCAACGATGTCCGTATTATTTGGTTGCCGACAGCTGGTTTGCCGGTAGAGCTCGACCGGATTGGCAGTGTCTGGAACTCGGCGACCACCTCGATCGATTTTCGTCTGCAGTCGGCAATCAGCGCGAATCTGAACGAGGATACCGATGGCAGCTATTACGTTTACTACGGCAATGCAGCTGCGGGCACGCCACCAAGCAATGAGATGAACGTCTACTACTTTGCTGACTTCTTCAATCGCGCCAATTCCTCGACCATTGGCAATGGTTGGACCGAGTGGACAACTGGCGGCGGCAACGTCTCGATCGCCAGCAATGCGACATCGGTTGTAGGGAATAACCAGGGACCAGCCGATGCGGGCATCAAGCAGACCTTTCCCTTGGGTGCGCTGCCGGGCAACTTTACTCTCAATTTTG
The DNA here is from genome assembly GCA_038057955.1 of Patescibacteria group bacterium. Taxonomy (GTDB): domain Bacteria; phylum Patescibacteriota; class UBA1384; order JACPKC01; family JACPKC01; genus JBBUCD01. Next base: position 1,025 of record JBBUCD010000031.1, read on the forward strand.
ACTGGACGATGCCAGTCAACACCGAGGGCGAGTGGACGCATTATCTTAATATCGGCAACTCGTCATCGATGAGCAATGCCTCTCGTACGACGGGTGTTGGGCCTGGTATCTATAACGGTGAGGGTGGACACTTTAGCCCCAATGGCGTGGAGAATGTAAGCAATGACCTGACGGGTAATATGGAGAACAGTGTCAACGGCGGCCCGCACGCTATCCGCATTGTGGTGAATACCTCGGCGCAGACCTATAGCTACTACCGAAATGCCGCTCTCGTTGCCTCTGGACAAACCTACGTCAGCGCCCAATCAACACTCAATCAAGTGCGTATCGCCACCGATGTATACAGCGCTGGTCAACCTGCCTTTGTCTATGACAATCTCAAATTGACTTTGGATGTTGCTGATGCGCCTGAAACAACGACTGGCTCAGAGGCAACCGAACCAACTCAGAGCGAATCTGGCTATGGCGCTGGCAATATGACGCTGACGAGCAATATTGGACTTTGGCACTTGAATGAGTCGAGTGGTACGATCGCTGACAGCTCGGGTAACGGCAATACAGGCACTCTTTCAGGTGCCAGCTATGGTGCCTCGGGTCGGTTTAATACAGCACTCGACTTTGATGGAGTTGATGATTTCGTTAGTGTGCCTGACTCGCAGACGCTCGACATCACTGGCAAACTTACCCTATCTGCCTGGGTGTACGCAGATACGACTCCAGAATTGTTTGATTCGCCGATCATCAAAACGACTGACAACGATGCCTGGCTCGATGGGTACGGAATGTATTTTGAGGGAGGTCTGATTAAGTTTTGGGTTGATCGCTACGACACCAATGTTGCAACCGCTAGTTTTTCGACAGGCGTTTGGCACCATGTGGTTGGTACCTACGACGGGGCCAATGTGCGCATCTACGTTGATGGAGTCGCCGGGAGTGTGGATCCTTACGCCGGCGCGGTGACTACGAACAACACCGCGATGTTTATTGGCGCTGGTGCAGATGCGAGTGGTGCGGGCTATTTCTGGGATGGTAAAGTCGACGAGGTAGCGTTGTTTCGACGGTCACTCTCGGCAACAGAAGTGAGTGATCTCTATAAGCGTGGTGCTGTGCGGTTTAAATATCTTGTTCGATCTTGTAATGATGCGGCTTGTTCAGGAGAGAGTTTCATTGGCCCAGATGGCACGGCCAGCACCTTTTATTCCGAACTGACAAACACCACACTTACGCCGCCTGCGGCCATCGCGTTGACAAATGTCACGGCCAACCGTTACTTCCAGTACCAAACTACACTCGAGACAAGTAGCAGTACGCTCTCGCCAGAACTGAAGACCGTAACTGTCACTTTGACGCCCAGCGGGAGTAGTGGCTACGTGACCGCGGGCAGCTTTCAGTCATCAGCCTTCAATATGACTGATAATTCACCCGTCGAAATCCTGGAATGGGATCAGTCGATTCCAAGTTGTACTCCGACCTGTACGATCAAACTTCAAGTGCGGACCGCGCCCGATGCCAGCGGCTCGCCCGGCACCTGGACCGCTTGGTACGGCGCGACGGGCTCGGGGACCTACTTTACGACTAACACTGGCACGAGGATTCCTCTCTTTCTCAATGGCAATCGGTGGGTCCAGTACCGAGTAGAGTTGGCTGGTGATGGTGTTAACACGCCGACCTTACAAGAAACCCGCTTGTTTTATCGATAGGATGTGATGATGACATGGAATAAAGCTAGTCACGGTTTCACCCTTATTGAGTTGCTCCTCTACCTTGGCGTGACCTCGATTATCATCAGTGGGGTTTCGTTCTTCATGATTTCGCTCTTAGAGGCCCGAGTGAAGTACCAGACCATCAGCGAGGTTGAGCAACAGGGGCAGCAGGTGCTCGCGCAGATGACGCAGACCATTCGAAATGCTCAAAATATCACCAGTCCAGTAACTGGGACAAGTGGAACCAGTTTGACGTTAGATGTGGTAACCGCTGGCCTAGATCCCACGTTATTCGATCTGTCGGGGGGCATCATTCGGGTGACAGAGGGCGTAGGTGCGGCCCAGCCACTGACAACCGCGGCGGTCACCGCCTCCAGCTTGAGCGTCGAGAATCTGACTCGACCAACTACGCAAGGCGTTCTTCGCGTCTCATTTACTCTAAGTCGCACGAGTACCAGTGGACGCAATGAGTTTAGCTACAGCAAAACCTTCCGTGGCAGCGCCAGCTTGAGACAGTAAGATGCAACATAAGACGTCACAATCAGGCTACATCACGCTTCTGACAGTGCTCATCGTCAGTGCAGTTGGTGTGGCTATAGGCAGCTCTTTGCTCTTACTTGGACTCGGTAGCTCACGCTCGAGTTTGAGTTTACAGCAGTCAAAGCAGGCCGCTGCCCTAGCTGACGCCTGCGTGGAAGAGGCACTACAGCAGTTGCGCTTCTCGACCAGTTATAGTGGCACGGCCACGCTCTCATTCGGCACGAGCTCGTGTACCTACCTTGTCACGGTCTTGAGCGGCGAGAATCGGAACATTGAGTCGACCGGCACGGTTGGTGCTGTCGTCCGGCGGGTTGAAGTTGATGTTAGTCAACTCACACCTAAAATCGTGATTAGTTCTTGGCAAGAGGTGGCCAGCTTTTAGTCTATCCACTGGCAATTCGTTCGCACCCGCTGTAGCATGAATCAGTAACAGACAGCGGAGGGTAGGTATGATACGGCGACAGCAAACTGGGGGGTTCACGCTTCTGGAAATTTTGGTTGTCGTTGCGGCCATTAGTCTGCTCGCAGGGATTGTGATCGTTGCCTTAAATCCGAATAAGCAGCTGGCCGAAACACGCAACGCCCAACGCCGCGTCGACGTCAACACGATCTTGAATGGTATTTACCAGTACGCCATTGATGCTGGCTCCTTGCCATCATCCATCACTACGACCACGACCGAGATCTGCAAGACAGCAGCCACGTGCACGGGCCTCATTGATTTGTCGGTTTTGACCAATAGTGGTACCTACCTAGTTGGTATGCCAGTCGATCCAACGGGATCGAGCGTGAATGGGGCTGGGTATTACGTCAATAAAAACACGAACGGTCGAGTGACGGTGAATGCGCCCAGCGCCGAACAGGGTGCGAGCATCACTGTTACCCGATAGTCCATTAAGCCCCAAGGAGGCACAACTATGAAGAAACTGTCCGCTATCAAGGGTTTCACCTTACTCGAAATTTTATTGGTTGTTGGTGCAATTGCCATTATCGCCGGTATCGTGATCTTGGCGATCAATCCAAGCAAGCAGCTGGCCGAAACACGCAACGCCCAACGCCGCGTCGACGTCAATACAATTCTGAACGGTGTCTACCAGTACGCGATCGACAATAATGGCACCTTGCCGGCTTCGGTAACAACTACCACCACGGCGATTTGTAAGACCGGTGGTACCTGTACTGGCCTGATTGATCTTTCAGTGCTGACGGTTAGCAGCACTTACCTCGTTGCTATGCCAATCGATCCAACTGGTTCGACTACCAATAGCACAGGCTACAACATCAATAAGAATGCCAACGGCCGAGTCACGGTCAACGCGCCGAGTGCTGAACAGAGCGCAACCATTAGTGTCACTCGCTAAAACGCGAGTCGCGTACAGGCTATGGACTGCGAGCACGGTAACTGCCACCAACCGACGATTCCCGGGACTCGTCGGCTACATCGTCATTTGCACGAGACGGTGCCGTGGTACCGCGATTGGCACCACCACCCACTCCGTCCACATGCCCATATCAGCGTCCTCATCGTGAGTGTACTCATTTTAGGCATGGTGGTCTTAACTCCCTCAAAAACAGGCCTGAAGGCCGAGATTGTCGGTATGCCCATCGCTGGTCGCCTGATTGATGCTAGTGGTCAACCTATTCGGGACGGCAGCCATTCGGCCGTCTTTCGTCTGTACCCGGTCGAGCAGGGTGGTGTCGCCCAATGGACTGAGGTCCACGAGGGCGAGCATCGTCTCTTGACCGTGAATGGTTTCTACACAGTCGAGCTTGGTCGCTTGAGTCGGTTTACCTTGACGGATATTGCTACTCAGGAGTACCTGGGTGTCGCCGTTGACGGGGGGGCAGAGCTCTCGCCCCGACTCCTTGTTGATCCAGTGGCACTCGGTAGTCTTGAGTAGCAGCGTTCGTTAGTAGGAGGGGAGTTTCTTGTCGGTATCAACCATATCTGAGGGGACTGGCTTGACGATACGCCTACGCTTGTTGGTAGGCTTTTTTGTTATTTTTTTGACTATCGCTGGCTATGGATTATACATCTCAACATCAACTCAGGCGATCCATCGAGATCTTGTGGTAACCCAAGAACGAAATGTTCAATATACCTTGCTCTGGAATCTCAAATACTTTAGTCGACACATGACAGGTAAGACTCGCGGCGTGGTCTTTAGCGTTAATAATAAGCCGCAACTGCGTCGTGAGTACGATATCGCCCTAGCACAGTACCAAATGATCCTCGATCAGTTGCGCGCTAGCTTAACTGACCAAGTTGACCTCAGTCACTTAGAGGAACTTGAACGGACCTCTCGAAAGCTGCGTGACGACGAGCAGCAGCTTTTTCGGTTAACAGCGCAAGGAGAAACTGAGGCAGCAACACGGCTTATACGAGAGGCCTATACCCTGCAAGAGTCTCAGTACGTCGACCTTGCTGATCAGTTTTTGCAACAGCGGGGCGATGAGATCTCAAGTTCAGTTTTTTTGCTTCGACAACGTTCGTCGTACTTGGATATGATTAGCTTTGTTATCTTGGCGCTGATACTACTGATGATTTTGTTTATCTTTGCCATGATTCATCGGAACGTTATCCAGCCAATCCAGTTGCTGTCGGACATTGCTGCTCGCTTTGCAGGAGGAGAGTTTGCAGCTCGAGCACCCACCGGTATCCAAGATGAGATTGGCGTTCTATCGACGACCTTCAATGTGATGGGTGATCGGCTTGGTGAACGGACGCGTCAACTCGAGCTGGCAAAGCAAAACCTAGAAGCAGATGTCAAGCGACGGACTCAGGAGTTGGAGGCAAAAGTCAAGGAGTTGGAGCGATTCAATAGGTTCGCTGTTGGCCGTGAGCTGAAGATGATTGAGCTGAAAAAGCATATAAAAACGTGCAAGAAGGCATGATTATTAAGCGTCTTATTTCGATTTGGTCGGGCTTCCTGCCTGGTTCACGCGAGCCTGACACGACAAGTGTCAAGGTTCGAATGAGTCGTGTCGTCCACAGTTTTTCTATTATTGGCGTTTTGCCACTGCTTATATTTGGAATCGTCAATTTTCTTAGGGGCAGCGTCGCTGTCGGTTTGTTTGAGTTAGTTGTGGCTGGGTTTTTTATTGCAAACATTATTCATCTCCATCGGACACTCGACTACCAACGGGCCGGGACTCTAGTGCTGTCTTTTTTACTTAGTGTACTTTTAATGCTTTTGGTGACCGGAGGGTTGGAGCAAACAGGTATTTACTGGTGCTTCGCCTTTCCAACGGCGGCCTTTTTCATCAAGGGAAAGCGTGGGGGTATGTTGTGGATTTTGGGATTTTTGGGCGCAGTATTGTTGCTGAGTATCCTCTCTCGGACAAACTACATAGTATTGAGCTATAACTCCCTTGAGCTTCGACAGTTCATGGTGAGTTTAGGCGTGGGCAGCGGCCTGATTTACGCTTACTACCATTTTGTAGAAGCAGAGGACAGATTAGTTCTTGAGGTTCGAGAGAGGCAACTACTGGATCAGAACAATTTACTCCGCTCAAAGCTCGATGAGCAACATGAGGCGCAGCTACACCAGCAGGAGCTGATTGAGACTATCGATAAAACAATCACTCAGGTTCAGACCAAGAATGCTGACTTAGAAAATGCTAAGTTAGCGATGCTTAACGTTCTTGAAGATCTTGAGAACGAACGTCGTCGTACCGAGGAGAATGAGCAAAAGGACGAGGCGATTCTTGAGAGTATTGGTGAGGGCATGATCGCGACCGATGCCGATAACAAGATCATCGTTGCCAACCGACAGGCCGAGGAGCTGTTGGGCTATACGACCAAGGAGTTGATCGGTTCCAACTACTTTGAGCGGGTCATTCCAGTAGTTGAGGATGGTTCACCTCTACCATTGAAGGATCGGCCATTCAGTCTGGCGCTGAAGACAGGCAAAGCAGTTAACAGTACAACACTCCAGTACCAGCGCAAAGACAAGACGGTTTTCCCAGTTGCTATTACCGCCTCTCCAATCGAGATCGGTGGTAAGCAGATCGGTGGCATCGCTGTGTTCCGAGATATCACCAAGGAAAAGCAGATCGACAAGGCCAAGACAGAGTTTGTCTCTCTTGCCTCTCATCAACTGCGTACCCCTCTGTCGGCGATTGGTTGGTACGTTGAGATGCTGCTCTCGGGAGACGCCGGTAAGCTGGCCAAGGAGCAAGTAGATTACTTGAGAGAGATCCAGCATGGCAGCAAACGGTTGGTTGAGATGGTCAACTCACTGCTCAATGTCTCGCGTATCGAGCTTGGGACTTTCATGGTTGAGCCAAAGCCAACCAAGCCGATCGAGATTGCCGAGGCAGTCCTTGGGGAGGTTAAGTCGCTTATTGAGCAGAAGCAGTTTAAGCTCACTAAGCAGTTTGATAAGGATATTCCGGTCATGAACCTTGATCCTCACTTGCTCGAGATTGTGCTGCAAAATCTTATCTCGAACGCGGTTAAATATACCCCCATTAAGGGATCAATAACGATCAGTCTCGCGTATGACAACAAGGCTCTTACGATTACCGTTACTGATACAGGTATTGGTATTCCTAAGGATCAGCTGGGAAGGATTTTTGAAAAGTTGTTTCGGGCCGATAACGTTCGAGCCACGGATACCGATGGAACTGGCTTGGGTTTATATATGGTCAAGCAGATTTTGGAAGAAATAGGTGGTAAAGTTGAGCTGCGATCGGTTTTGAATAAGGGGACGACGGTAACCGTACATATTCCATCAATTGGAATGATGCCCCGCAAAGGCACTAAGAGGCTAGCATGATCAACGGCTCCAGTATCCCCGTAAGAGTAGTTATTGGCGTCTTGGTTGTCTCTATGGCCTTGTACGCCCTATCTCTAAGTTTGCCTAATCAGGATCCAGTATCGTTGGAGCGAGTGCAAACGGTCGAGAGCTTGAAGGCAAAAATTGCCAAACAAGAAAACGAGTTAGCTGCAGACTATGTGGCGCTGACTCAGCTATATCTGGCGCAAAATAACCTTTCCCAGGCGATGTCTGTAGTTACTCAAGGGGTGACGAAGTTTTCGAATAACCTATATCTGTTGCGACTGCAGAGCGATATCCAATCAAATTACTGATTGGCAGTAGGCATTGTCACTTTGTTTATATTTAGTTGCTCGATTATTTTTTTCATCTCGATCATTTTCAGTTCGCGACCGATCATGATTTTATTGACCGTTTCTAATTGGGATGCCTGAAATTCCAGTCGTTCCTTTTCTTTTAGGATGTTGGTATTAATGTCCTTCAGCTCTTGTGAGCTGATGTTGATTGAACGCTCAAGAAGTTGTTGGTCTTCGTCGGCATGAGTGTAGGTGTCGCTTATCGCTTTGAGAAACGGCATAAGGTTGTCGGGAATTTTTCGGCCACTAAAAAACTTTTTGAGTTGTCGAGTTAGGATCGGATGATACATTAGTCCGATTCTCGAAGGGTGGTGATGGTCATAGTCTGATTGTGTAGTTGGCATTGTTTTTCGGTCGCGGCGGTCGGGCAAATTTCTCCGTAGGAATAAAAACCAGTTAGCGCTACGTTTTTTCCTAAAGATTCGGCAACAGCTTCGGTTTCTTCTTCAATTCGTTCTTTTAAAACCAACTTTCTTCCGACGCAGCTAATTAAAATTGCTAGCTCGGGATGGTTTCCCCTAACTGATTCGATGCTCATCTTGGCGGCATTGTTTGCGCCATCAATTAAGCGGTCAAGGTTGGCTTTCATGAGCTGGGCCTTGGTTCCTTCGGGCATATCGCCAGCGAATGTCATGCTTTGCTTCTTCTCGTCAATGGCAAGGAGCGTGCGGACAATCTCCTTGTTTTCTCCGTCGACACCCTCAACAGTTAACTTAAGAGGAAAGAGTAATCCGCTCGACGGCAGCTCTTTGGCTTTGTCGCCAAGATATTTCTTGTAGAGCTCTAGGGCTGGTTTATCATCTAGTTCGTACAGAACATTGTACTTTGATTTGGTGATCATTCGTTCTGGCCCAAAAGCATCCCAGCCACCAAACGATCCATACCCAACTTTTAGCTTGGATCCATAAAAACCAATGAGTACAGCTGAGTTACTAGTAGGGGCGGCATTGAGTCCGACAACTGTATTTTTAAAGTTTGCTCCATCACCAACCAAACCCCCGGTAACAGAAACATGTTCAGGTAGTGACTTGCGAAGACCTTCGGCTAGAGCTGACCCATTCACACTTAGGCCATCTGTGAAAATCAGCGCGTGGACTAGATCTTCGCTGGGTAGTTGCTTGGCAAGCTTGCTGCCAATTTCAGCACTTTCCTCAGGATTCTTGATAGGAGCTGTGGCGCAGCGTATCGTTGTGTCTCGAAAACTGATAGCGCTTACCACAATTGTGTCATCGGTTACTTCTGTTCCTAGAATTTCTCCTGCAGTCGAACAAGTAACGATATCGGCCTTGGGGTACTGCTTTTTTAGTTCGGCGTAGTGTGTTTTGTCTTGAATAGCTTTCGTCCCGCCAAATGCCAAGACAAAGTTTGCTTTGTCACTGACTCCCTGATCTAAAAATACCTTCCAACCATCTTTCTTAGTCCAACGTTGCTGGTCTATTTTCATGTATCCCCCCCCCAATGTACATTCGCAAATCATTAATGCAGAAGTGATGATATCAATCAGTCAGTATCCCATGCAATTCAGGCCCCGATTTGTTCTGTGGCCACATTGTGCGGTAGGATCGATGCATGGCACTCTACCGGACCTACCGTCCGCAGACCTTTTCGTCTGTAGTCGGCCAGGATCATGTGAAGCAAACTCTCAGGAATGCACTGACGCACGATCTAGTTGCGCATGCTTACCTATTTTCCGGTCCACGGGGGAACGGCAAGACCTCAATCGCCCGGATTTTGGCGATGGCAGTCAACTGCTCGAATCGCTCGGCCGAGGGTGAGCCATGCGGCACTTGCCAAAGCTGTGAGGGTATTCGGGGTGGTCGCAGCCTGGCGGTGGTTGAGATCGATGCTGCCTCAAACCGGGGTATCGATGAGATCCGGACGCTGCGCGAAACGATTGCTTTGAGTCCTGGGGCGGGCGCGGTCAAAAAGGTCTACATTATTGACGAGGTCCATATGCTGACCAAAGAGGCCTTCAATGCGCTGTTGAAGACCCTGGAGGAGCCGCCAGCGCACGCGATCTTCATTCTGGCGACAACCGAGCTGCACAAGGTACCCGAAACGATCATCTCGCGCGTCCAACACTTTGAACTTCGACGGGCCACGCCAGCCAACATTCGAGCGCATCTGACTTGGGTGGCTAAACAAGAAAAGCTCAAGATTGATGAGGCAGCTGTCGAGTTATTGGCGCTCCATGCTGATGGTGCTCTTCGTGATGCGCTTTCACTCCTTGGCCAGTTGCAGGCAATGGGCGAGCCATCGATTACCGTTGAGACGGTTCGACAGGCGCTTGGTGTCGCGCCCGAGGCCGAGCTAGTCGCCTTAATCCATGCCAGCTTGTCCGATGATGGAGCGGCGGTCCATACCTCGTTGGCTCAGTTTGCCGAACGAGGGTACGATACTGGTGCACTGATTAATGACCTCATTTTGTTGTTTCGGACCGTGCTTTGGCAGCGCTACAATGCCGCCCAGGCGCCCGAATCGTTCGAGCCGATTATTGCCCTGCAAGTGCCGGTGGCAACGCTTGTCGTGCGCATTGAGGCCCTACTGAAGGCCAAGCAGCAGCTGCGGTGGTCGCCTTTACCGCTCTTGCCAGTTGAGTTAGCCCTATTGCCAGCAGACGGCCAACCTCCAGCACCGGTACCAATCGCACCAGCCCCAGTCGCCGCCGAACCCGCTGTTTCGGCGCCAGTGGTTGTGCCAGCTCCAATCCCGCCCGCTCCCGACCCACAGCCCGTTACGCCCCCGCCGGCCGTAGAGCCCGTGCCTGCGGCCCCCCCCCCCGAGCCCACACCAATGCCAGTGCCACCACTCGACCCATCAGCTGATCTTGGCGATATCTGGAAACAAGCGGTGGCAGCAATGCAGCCCAAGAATGCATCATTGGCCGCACTTCTCAAAGCTTCGAACTTGCAGGCAGTTGCGGCAGGCGAGGTGGTCATTGGTGTGCCCTTTAGCTTTTACGCAGATCGGATTGTCGATCGGAAGAATGCCACGATGCTGCTCGAGATTTTGGGCGCCCATGGCGTTACGGGCACGGTGCGTTGCGAGTTAGCTGCAACCGCTGCTGCACCGCCACCACCTGTTGCGGCCCAACAACCGGCGACATTACCAGACCATGGCCGCCCACCACTCCTTACCCGCACCCCAGTTGAGCTTGAACAAGATGTTCGTGATGTCTTTGAGGTAGGAGCATAAGATGGCTACCGAACAACGATCTTCACGACAGATGCGCCACTTAGTGCCAGTTGCCGAGCAGTCACC
>JBBUCD010000031.1:11675-12977 GCA_038057955.1 Patescibacteria group bacterium
CTCCCAGGAAACGCGAAGCCATGTTGGCTTGGATGCCACCACAGGCAATCGAGTCAGAAGAGTCGGTCTTGGGCGCTATTTTGCTCGACAACGATGCCATGATTAAGGTTGCTGATGTCTTACAGATCGATGACTTTTACCGACCCGACCACCAGGCGATCTACTCGGCCTGCATCACGCTCTACGAAAAGCGGATGCCGATTGATGTCGTGACGCTGACCGACGAACTCGAGCGGGCGAAGCAGCTGAAGAACATTGGCGGTGCCAGTGTCTTGGCTACGCTGACCAGCAAGGTGCCCACCGCTGCCCATGCTGCCCACTACGCCGAAATTGTCCACGAGAAGGCAATCCTGCGTCGGATTATTACGGCCGCCAGCACGATCACCGAGCTTGGCTATAAGGAGGATCGGCCGGGCGATGAGATCGTTGATGAGTGTGAGCGGCTGATTTTCAAGGTTGCCGAAAACTCGATCAAGCAGGACTTTGAGCCGGTCAAGGAGATTCTCATTCGCTCGTTTGAGCGGATTGATGAGCTGCACCGTGATCGCGGCAAGACGCGTGGCGTGCCAACGGGCTTCAAGGATCTGGATAATCTCCTGTCTGGGCTGCAAGCCTCGGATTTGATCATCATTGCCGCTCGTCCCTCAATGGGTAAGACGTCTTTTGCTCTCAATATGGCCCAGTACGCAGCCGTTCAACAGAAGCTGCCGGTCGGCTTCTTCTCGCTTGAGCAGTCCAAGGATCAGCTGATCGATCGGTTAGTCGCCGGCGAGGCCAACGTCGATTCGTGGAAGTTGCGCACGGGCAACCTGGCCAACGAGGATTTTGAGCGACTCAACTATGCCATGGGTATGTTGGCTGATGCTCCCTTGTTCATCGATGATGTGCCGAACATGACGGTGATGGATGTTCGGACCAAGGCCCGTCGCCTCCAGGCCGAGCATGGCCTCAGCATGATCGTCATCGACTACTTGCAGCTGATGCAGGGCCGGCAGACGAAGGACGCCAACCGGGTGCAGGAAATTTCCGATATCTCGCGTGGCCTCAAGGGTATTGCCCGAGAGCTGAACGTGCCGGTGATTGCCCTGTCGCAGTTGTCGCGGGCGGTTGAGCAGCGGCCAAATAAGATTCCGTTACTGTCGGATTTGCGCGAATCTGGTTCGATCGAGCAGGATGCCGATATCGTCATGTTCATTTACCGCGAAGACTACTACAATCCGGAAACCGAAAAGAAGAACATTGCCGAGATCCACATCCGCAAGCACCGGAACGGCCCCGTTGGTCAAATCGAGTTGTTCTTCA
>JBBUCD010000032.1:0-6735 GCA_038057955.1 Patescibacteria group bacterium
GGTAGTGGACACTTTCCGTTCGGAAAGGAAGAGATTTACCAGATTGCCAATCCCGGAAGACTCGAAGGCGGCGAGGCGGTGAAGGAGCCACACTACTTAGCTGGAACGGCTGAATCATCATTGCTGGCCGAATTTGCCAACAGAACTCTGCAGGTTGGCGAACTGCCAGTGCGAGTAGCTGGCGTCTCGCCATGTTATCGAAGCGAAATTGGCAGTTACAGCAAAGATGCAAAAGGCCTCTATCGAATTCATGAGTTTATGAAGGTAGAGCAAGTACTGTTATGTGAGGCAAATGATGAAATGCAGGAACAACACCTTCAGGAGCTATTAGGGATTGCCGAGGAGATGCTGCAGCTTCTAGAGTTGCCATATCGAGTGCTCGAGATTGCCACCGGTGATATGGGTGCTGGGAAGGTGCGGATGTTTGATATCGAGACCTGGATGCCATCCCGTAATAGCTATGGCGAGACGCACTCTGATTCGGCGCTTGGTGACTGGCAGTCGCGTCGCCTCGGGATCAAGTATGTTGATGTCGAAGGTACGAAGCGGCATGTCTACGCCCTGAATTGTACAGTTATCGCTTCTCCTAGGATCCTTATCCCACTCCTCGAGAATCATCAACAGGCAGATGGCTCAATCATGGTACCAAAGGCCTTGCAAGAATTCGTTGGCAAGGAGATGATTCGACCGTTAGTAGTATAACAATCACGATCGGAGGTTGTATGAGAGTCGAGGTTCGTTCTCGAGATAGGTCTCATAAGTTAAACCGTTCGTTGCTTAGTTCGATCGAACAACTGTTTCAAAAGTTAGATAAGTACGTTCGTGATCCTGCGTATATCGAGATATCGCTCGAGCATCTTCATCGTCGGAAAAAGGGTGGTACGCACTACGTTCATGCAACAGCAGTTATACCAGGTGAGCCAACGACGTTTCACGTTGAGGTTACGGCAGAGGATTTTCGAACTGGCTGTGATCGGGTTTATGAAAAGTTAGAACGACATCTCCGTCAGCACGGTGACCGGGCACGCGGGCGTGAACGGCGTCAGGCACGTCGGGAAAAGCTGACACGGATGTTTCAGGAATCAATGTTGGCGCCTCGTCGGTTGCTCGAGGGGTTCCGTCGACGATCACGAGCGCCAAAAAAAGCCTAGTTATTCCTCATACCATCAGGTATAGTTACGCTTCAATGCAGCTGTAAATTATGGCGTCATTTCTCAAAACACTCTTTGGCGATTTAAACGCACGCGAACTGAAACGCTTGCAGCCGCTTGTTGATGCAACGGCAGCCCTCGAACCAGCCATCGAACAACTCACCGAAGCGCAGCTGCAGGAAAAGATGGTTGCTGCGCGGCAGCGGATTCAGTCGACTACAGACGATGAATCGCAGGCAGCAGCGCTCAATACCGAGTTACCCGAGGTCTTCTCGTTGGTGCGCGAGATGGCCAAGCGAAAGATGGGCATGCGGCACTTTGATGTTCAGATTTTAGGTGGTGTGGTGTTGCATCAAGGTAAGATTGCCGAGATGAAGACCGGTGAAGGAAAAACATTGGTGGCCACCCTGCCATTGGCACTGAATGCCCTAGCGGGTCGTGGCTCACATTTGATTACACCGAACGACTATCTTGCCAAAGTCGGTGCCCACTGGATGGGTGGTGTCTATACTTCTCTCGGTTTATCAGTTGGTGTCGTTGGGCAGCAGAGCCAGAGCTGGCGGTACAGCGAACAGTCGCAACCCGTTGCGGAAGGTGAGACGGCATCCGATTGGCCGCACCTCGTCCCATGCACTCGGCAAGAGGCGTACGGTTGCGATATTACCTACGGTACGAACAACGAGTTCGGCTTTGACTACCTTCGTGACAACATGGTTGGCCACCCAAGTCAGCTTGTCCAACGCGAACTCCACTTTGCCATTGTCGACGAGGTCGACTCGATTCTCATCGACGAGGCTCGGACGCCGCTCATCATCTCGGCGCCGGCTGGTGAGTCGGGCGATCTCTACGCACGATTCGCCAAGATTGTCCGTACGTTGAAAGTTAATGAGGATTACACCGTCGACGAGAAGGATAGGTTTGTCTCGACCCTTGATTCGGGCATTAAAAAGGTCGAACAGGCTTTGGGTGTCACTAACATTTACTCAGAACAAACAGTCGAGTACGTCCATCAGCTCGAAGAGGCCTTGAAGGCCCAGGCACTCTACTTGCTCGATCGTGACTACGTGGTCAAGGACGGCGAGGTGATCATTGTCGACGAGTTTACTGGCCGCTTGATGCCCGGCCGTCGCTATTCCGAAGGCCTCCATCAGGCGATCGAGGCCAAAGAGGGCGTTGAGGTCAAGCAAGAGTCGAAGACGCTGGCGACCATCACGTTCCAGAACCTATTTCGGATGTACCACAAGCTTGGTGGCATGACAGGCACGGCTGCTACCGAGGCCGAAGAGTTTTCGAAGATCTACGAGCTCGATGTGGTTGAGATTCCAACGCATCGCGAGGTCCAACGCAACGACCACGCTGATGTCATCTACAAGACAGAATCAGCCAAGCTCGATGCGATTGTGGCTGAGGTGAAGCAGCGGACTGAGACAGGGCAGCCAGTGTTAGTGGGTACGATCTCTATCGAAAAGTCTGAGCAACTCGCCCAGCTATTTAAGAAGGCTGGCGTTCAGCATGATGTCCTCAATGCCAAGCAGCACGAGCGCGAGGCCAAGATTATCGAGAATGCTGGTGAGCCAGGTCGCGTAACCGTAGCCACCAACATGGCTGGTCGCGGCGTCGACATTATCCTGGGTGGCAAGAAGCCCGAGTCAACGGCAAGCAAAGAAGAATTTAAGGCCTGGGAAAAGCGGCACCAGGCCGTACTTGAGGCCGGTGGGTTAGCCGTGATTGGTACCGAGCGACACGAATCGCGTCGCATCGATAATCAGCTTCGTGGCCGTGCCGGACGACAAGGTGATCCCGGTGTCTCTCAGTTCTTTGTCTCGACCGAGGATGATCTGATGCGGATTTTTGGTGGTGATCGGATGCGTGGGTTGATGGACCGACTTGGCCTGCCGGATAACGAGCCAATTCAGCACGCCATGATCAGCGGTTCGATTGAGCAGGCCCAACGCAGGGTCGAGGGTCATAACTTCGACATTCGTAAGCATTTAGTCGAGTACGACGATGTCATGAACCAGCACCGCGAGGCGGTCTACCGCAAACGTCGCAAGATTCTCGATCTGCAGCCAGAGAAAGAGACTTGGTTGCATGAAGAAATTGGCGACCTACTCCACGACGACGAGAGTACAGCGTTTGAATCGAAGGTTACAGAAGTTGGCGAGCCGCAGTTTAAGCAGCTCGAACGGGTCATCTACCTACGGACCATTGACACCTACTGGATGGAACATCTGATGACCATGCAGCACCTTCGCGAGGGTATTGGTCTCAAGGGCTACGCCCAACGTGATCCGTTGGTCGAGTACAAAGAAGCCGCTTTCGGTCTCTTCCAGGAATTGAAAGACGAGATTGAAAATCAGGTCTGCGGGATGCTGCTGAAAGTCGAAAAGGCCACAACGCCAGTGGCAACCGAATTGCCGAAACAGACGCTCGTTTTTCAGGGGGCGGACGAGAAGTTGTCTGGTGGTGGATTTACTGCGGCCAAGCAAGTTGAGGCGGCAGCTAAACCAACACCACCCGCAAGCTCCGAGCCAGTCGTTCGTGTCAGTCAGTCTGCACCAGTTGTTGAGACCCCATCGGCGTCAAAACAAGCTGGCGGCATCTCCGTCACCGTTCGATCTAAAGGCAATACCTCAACGCAAGAATCTGTCAGCTTTAATCCCTACGGCAACGTCGGTCGCAACGATCCCTGCCCCTGTGGTTCTGGGAAAAAGTTCAAAAAGTGCCACGGGGCATAGTGGATGCATAAGATATACTTAAGCCGTAGTTCGAAAAGCTAGAGGATGGAGGGGGATGTCAGTAAAGAAAGAATTAAAGGTTGGTGCGTGGATTGTTGGGGTAGGGCGAACTGTGCTGGTGAATTTGTTACGTGACCTTGAGCTGATCATTCGTTGGGTTGTGATTGGCGCAACTGCCATGGCGTTCGTGATTGGAACCGGAACGGCTTTCAGGGCTGTGTCATTACCATGGCCTGACGCCGCAATGCGCGTATTAGATATCTTTAATGGATTTATTTTGGTCTATGGTGGTATCGCTTATTCGATGCTGTTGGTACTTTTTTGGGTTTCGCTGATTGATTGGATGATGGAAAGAACAAAAGATAACTTCATCCGACTTGTTCGACAACTATTGTTTGTCATTCTATTGATAGGAGTTCCAATGACTCTTTGGGCGAGTATTACGTACGGTATGTCGGTTGTTGGGTGTGTAGGAAGCTACCTCGATTCTCAGTGTTTGGCGACACAGCCAGGTTCGCTGACAACCTTTACTGGCAATTGAAGACTAAGTACTACTTGATGAGTTACGGACTTGCCTGTCAAAGCTGTCGAGCTCGGCTTCATTCGCATGCAGCAGATTACTCATACCTTTGAACTTTTCTTGCCAGGCTTTGGCGAAGTAGATTCTTTTTGGAGGAAGTGCACGCTTTGTCATAACAGCTAATGGATAAAAGAATCGTCGTTCGTTTTGTTGATCGTTCTTGAGAGTTCTATTGGATCGACCAAACGTATACAGAACGAGTGTTGCCAGCGAGGGCTGCCAGTGCTTACGTTCGTTCCAGTTGAGCGGAATGAGATTATGCTTTCGGGTAAGTTGTAGCGACCAGTTATGCCATTCGGGGTGTTCTGAGTACAACAATACGCCATTGATTTGGATTGGCTCCCAAAAGATAGCTACAAGGAATTGGACGAAAAGTTCTTTGAATCCCCTTGCTATCATTGAAAGAATGATGAAGGGAATGGCAACTACAGCCACCAGCAAAATGAGTGGTACAAACCAGAAGTAGAAAAAACGGCTGGGCTTGTTTTCTGTATTAGACATAACGGAGCAGTTTATATCGGTTCGCCGGTCTGCGTCAAGGTTATTGGGTTGCTGAAACCGTTAGTATCCTGTATTGTGCCACAACTTAGATAGTAGCTTTTGGTATTTCAGCTATGAATGCAACGCAAGAAAAGCTCAGTCCGCAGGCGAAGGCATTGGCCATTGTTGGTGTGTCCGCAGCGCTAGGTTGGTTGTTCGATGCACTACTTAATGGTAAGGCGCTTGGGATTGGGCTACCACTCTTCGTCAGTTGTATTCTTACCGGATTGACTGTGCTTTCGTTGCGCATTCGAAAAACTGTTGATACGCAGGCTGCTTGGCTATTTATTCCCTTGGTAGCTTTCGGCATTATGGTGGCGGTTCGAGCCAGCTTCTTTCTGACGTTCCTGAACTTGATAGCTTGTGTAGTTCTATTGCTCTTGATTGCTGCAACTGTATTCAGGCAGCAGCTGATGCAGTTTCGAATTGGTGAGTATGTGCAAACGGCCTTCCTCCCATTCCGGTGGGTTGTTCCGTTTTTGCAAACGGTCGCCGAGCTAGCAACCGTCCGTAGTTCGGACAGACATCGGGAATCACTGCAGCGAGTGGTCCGTGGGGCGGTGCTTACGATTCCAGTACTGATCGTGTTTGCACTCTTGCTCTCATCGGCAGATTTAGTCTTTGGGCGGTATCTGTCCAATCTCATCACGATTCAGCCGGAGACGCTTGCAAGAATAGTACAGAGTACGATCGTCGCGATGCTCTTTATTGGAGCATATGCGTACATCTTTCGACCATCACAGCAAAAGACGGAGATGGCGCCTGAACACCTACGACTACTCTCGCTTGGCTCGATTGAGTCATCGATGCTCCTTGGTTCGTTGGTCGCACTCTTCGCTGTCTTCATCCTCGTTCAGTTTGCCTATTTGTTTGGTGGTGAACAAACAATTCTGGCGCAAGGCTTCACCTATGCCGACTACGCCCGACGCGGCTTCTTCGAGTTAGTTGGGGTTGCCGCCTTAGCCCTGGCATTGCTGGTCACAGTTGAGGCGTTCGTTGCTAAGTTGGACGCCAGCCACACCAGAACATTCAAGCTGTTGAGTACAACGCTAGTCGTCGAGGTGCTGCTGATTATGGGTTCGGCTGCCAAGCGTCTGGCGCTGTATGAAGGCGCCTATGGCTTCTCGGTCGCCCGCCTGTATAGCCACGTCTTCATCTTTTTCCTAGCAGCTATTTTTGTACTTTTGCTCTACAAGATTCATCAGGATGCCCGCGAAGAGGTGTTTGCTTTTCGATCATTCGCCGCCGCCCTGCTTTTTTTGGGCATTATGAATGGCATTAATCCAGATGCATTTATTGCTCGGCAGAATATTAGTCGTTACGCAACAACACAACAACTTGATGTTTCGTATCTAGCGCAGTTGTCCGACGATGCGTTGCCTGAAACAATCAAGGTACTAGATCTTCAAGACGAACAGCTGCGCGGTATCTTTGCGAGTACGCTCTATTGGAATAACGCCAGCAGATTTGAAACCAACCACGAGCCGTGGCAATCACTAAATCTGTCTCGGTCCCGCGCTAACGAGCTTCTCCAATCGAATAAACTAGAACTGGAACAGTACCAAGATTTCGTGAGTCCCGAGACCATCATTCCAGAAGTTTTAGTCCACCCATTCTCGTCGTAACACTCAAATCGATAAGTTTGTAAGGGCAAGAGGGGCTCATCTTGAGGTCACCCCTCCTACCCTTACGATCCCACCACCTGACCCGCGCACTTTCTTCTTGT
>JBBUCD010000033.1:0-5632 GCA_038057955.1 Patescibacteria group bacterium
CGCCACCTTGGCCAACCTTGCCATAGTAGTAAAAACCGTCATTCGCGCTTTGTGTTCCAGCTAAGTTTCCTGGTGGGTCAATGGATTTCTCCGGCGTCTGCGCACGAGCAACTTGATTGTCAGTGCTCGCTATGAAGCCGATAGCAGTGACAGAAGCTATCAAGGCGACGATGCCAATGAGAATGTGTGTGCGTTTCATACTATTTGAAAATCTGACTAGCGAAGAAGACGATGGCGTACGCCAAGATGGTGATGGCAAAGCCAATACCGGCAAAGAGCAGACCCTGCTTGGCTTCAGCGGTACCCTGTTCGTTGCCAGCGTTCCAAAGGAACTTTTGGCCATAGATGAGTAGCATGATCAAGAACACGAGACCAGAAAAGTTAATCAGTAGCTGGGGCACACCGACGGTCAAGATAGTATTGAGATCCGCAAAGTTCTCCGAGAAAAAGGTTTCTTTGAATTCCACAGGACATGCTTCGATCGTACCGCCTGAGCCGCAGTTTGCACTGTTTGAGCTCCCGCCGCCCGATCCACCAGAAGCGCCTGCGCCTGCCTCAGTAGGCGCCCCGGTCTGCGTTGAGCTGCCAGGCGTTGTAAACACTGTGCTAGTCTGATCGGGTATGCCAGTGATGCCGCCTGGTCCCTCGATGGATTTTGATAGATCAATAACATTGGCCTCACTGACAAGGAGTCCGGTGCCGTAAGCGACGAAGCCGACACCGACGACGAAGGCTGCAAATGCTCCAAGTCCAATCCAGAACCGTTTCATTGTGCCTGTTCTTTTTGCAAGAGCGTGGATACCTCTTGGGCAGCTGCCTCGATGGCGTTTTGAGGAACTCGCTGCCTAGTACCAACTTGCTGGATGAGTTCGCGGAAGATCGTGTCGACCTTGTCGGCTCGCTTGCTCTTGTACCAATCGACGGCTGTTTGCTGCTCGTAGTTGAATGGATTTATGGGTTCCGCTCGTTCGATGACCGTTGGAGGACTATTTACGACTTTCGGATTTGGTCGCCCGTCAGCCTGTCGATACTTATCCCCACGTTCCATCACGAGATTGGTGAGGACCTCCCAGGCAAGAACTGGGTCGTCGGCATTCTTGGTCACCGTCTCGACGTAGTAGGAGGCGTAGTCGACAGGTGTGTCGGTATCTCGAACCTGCGGAAAGGGCATCGTGCTGAATTGGAGATTTGGCGCCTGCTGTTCGAACGCAAGCTGGTAGTACTGGTAGCCAAAAATCATGGCAGCCTTATTTTGAATGAAGGCAGTGATGTCATTTGGCATCGAGGCATTCCAGGTGTAGTAAGGTTGGCCTGGATCGGCAAAGTTCGTGAAGCGTTGCAGCGCCTCGGTGCCCAGGAAGGCAGTTTGACCAACAGCATTTTGTTTTCCGAGATGAAAACTAGCACCAGTCCGCTCCGGTGAGATCATCTCGGTACCGTTCTGCAGCATCATGGCGTAGACGACGTCCTCTGCTCGCGTAATGTTGTTTGAGGTGCCTGCGGCTAAGCCAGCAATGCTGATATCCGCCCCATTGCGTTCGGTGAGGAGCTGAACGGCACGTTGCAACTTATCGTAGGTATTGAAGCCCTCTCGGAGAAAGTCGGCATCGGCGTCACGATCGGCCCTGATGAGCTGCGTAATTTTTGCGTCGAAGACTGCCTTGTTGCGGAAGATGACTAATGGATCAACGTAGTACGGAAGACCGTAGACTTTGCCGTCGACAAAGACATCCGTAGCAACTATTGGCACGAATAGGGCCTTCAGTCGTTCTTCATCTGTTGCAAGGTTTTTGGCGTAGTTGCCCAGCAAGCCGTCTTGCATGGGGATGAGCTTGTCTTTGTGCCTCGGCACCCAATCGTTTCGGATCGACCAAATGTCTGGTCCTTGTCCGGCAGCTAAGGCCTCCGAGACCACGAGCTCGTACTCGTCGGCCGGAATCTGCTTGTAGACAATGGTGACGTTTGGATTGTCGAGCTTGAACTCGCTGATAATTGGGGCGAAGACCTCTTCGCTGTCGAATGGCCGCCAGATGGTGATTGTTTTGGGCGCATCGGTTCCTGTGCCACCAGTGGCTCCGTTGCCATCAGGGCGTGCAATACAGCCCGTGAGCGTGATGCTCAGGACTACAGCGAGACTAGTTCTGGCGATCCAATGGAAGCCCTTGATGCGCATATTCCCCTCCAACGTGTCTACTATTGTATCACGCTTCGCACCAGTACTATTTATTGAGCGTTTGTTCTAAGAAGGCTCGAAACGGCGCGCCTAGGTCCTCGCGGGCTAGGGCAAACTCAACAACTGTTTTGAGGTACTCGAGTTTGTTGCCGGTGTCGAAGTATGTACCACCCTGGATCTCGGCTGCTAGCACTTGTTTGCCATCTTGAATCATTAGCTTGAGTGCATCGATGTAGTTCACCTCCCGATTACTCGAGAGCTCGTAGGCCTGATCAAAATACTGATAAATATCAGGCGTAAGCACCATGCCAGAGACGAGTGCCATATTCGATGGTGCCTGTGCCTTGCCTGGTTTCTCAATGACGTTGGCAACCTGGATGAGGCCAGGTGCCAGCTCTTCGCCACCCGCAAAGCCGTAGCGTTGGTAGTCCTCGTCGTTCTTTGCAGCAATGCCAGCAAGAATTGGCGTATCCGGGTACTTTTCGGCAACGTCGAGCAATTGACGAAATTCGGATCGTTCTGCCTGGATGAGATCGTCAGCCCAGGTATAGATGAATGGT
The DNA here is from genome assembly GCA_038057955.1 of Patescibacteria group bacterium. GTDB lineage: Bacteria > Patescibacteriota > UBA1384 > JACPKC01 > JACPKC01 > JBBUCD01. Next base: position 2,734 of record JBBUCD010000033.1, read on the forward strand.
TCGTTGCCAATCAGACTTTGTACATTTAAGAGTGGCGTGGCATTGCCGTACGGTCCTTTCTGGCGAACGTACGAGAAATTAGCCAGCTGACTGATCGCCTCAACTTGCGCAAGTAGGTCGCTCTTTTCCTGTCCACCAGCCTTCAGATTTTCGACGAGCGTGTGGTTTGTCACATCGAAGTGGTCTTCGATCGCTCGCTTGGTGTACCCAGTTACGATGATAATGTCGGTGATACCGGCCTCAACCAACGACTCAACGACGTATTGAATAACCGGTTTATCCACAATCGGCAGCATCTCTTTTGGCAGCGTTTTGGTTGCGGGTAAAAAGCGTGTCCCAAATCCAGCCGCTGGAATGACGGCTTTACGAACCTTTCGGCCCATGGTGTGCTCCTTAGGATCGGGTTTTGATGGTCAGACGGCGAGCGCGAGACTTGCTCAACTTGGGAATGGTAATGGTCAGGATGCCATTGCTCAACTGAGCATCAGCATTATCGGCATCGACTGCTGTTGGGAGGACATATGATCGACTAAAGGAGCCCCAGTAGCATTCTTGGACAAAGTAGTTGTCACGCTGGAGTGTGTCGTTGCCACGTCGTTCACCCTTGATGGTGACCACGTCATCTGAAATTGCCACATCAAGATCCTCGGGGTTTACGCCGGCAATTGGCGCCTTAATGATGACGGTGTCGTCCGTTTGGTAGGCATCAATGGCAAGCTGTCCGCCCCCATCTTCTTCGAGCCAATCCGTTTCCGCTACGTCCCGAGCCTGTTTGTCAGTTGTTGTTGGCATGTGCTCCCTCCTTACCTCTACATACTATCGCGTGTTCGCTGGAAGTACAAATCGGCATCAATCAAGCGATTCGTAGACAAGCGTGCAGGCCCAGATTTCTTGGGCACCACTGTCTCGCAAGCACGCAGCCGCACTGATTAGTGTAGCGCCAGTGGTGACGACATCGTCAACCAATAGCACGCGGCCGCTGAGTGCTGATCCCCGCCAGCGAAAGGCGGCTTGCATGTTTCGTAGTCGATCGGCTCGGTTGAGGCCAACTTGCTGCAAGGTAGCTGTGGGGCGAATGAGGTCGAGTCGGTGCGGTTGCGTCAGGCGATTGCGGAGCGGACGAGCGAGTAGTTCCGACTGATTGTAGCCACGGACGCGTAGTCGTGATGGGTGGAGCGGGATGGGCAGGACTGCCGACCACGATTGGCCTCGTAGGTATCGCCAGCGAGAGTGCCAGGCAATGTGGCTCAGTGGTGCCAGGCCCGCCCAGATCCCTTGGTATTTCATCAGGTGGAGGGCGGCACGAATCGGCGGTGCGTGGTAGTTGGCGTAACTAATTAGGCCAGTCAGACCAGTCGCCGATTGATGGAACGAACAGAGTTCTCCTGGGTTTGCGACGGATCGTCCACAGAGTTGGCAAAAGTCGAGTGAGGCACGTAGCTCACTCGCAGACTGACAATCAGCACAGAACCAGTCGCCAACGGTGTCACAGCCAAGGCATTGGATAGGAAATAGTAGGGCAAGGCACTCATCTGACAGCGTCCGCATGAGTGAACGGGAGGCATTTTGTTTGGTGGTCATTCACGTACTACTATACCCCTTGGGTCGAAGGAAGAGCACTGCTGGAAGCTTGCGCGTATATGGTATACTTCTGCCTATGAACACAGTGTATATAAGCGTTGTGAGGTTTGGTGTTGTAGTTGTGCTGGCAGCAGCCAGCCTACTGATTGCGCCAGCAACCGCGTCAGCAGCGAGCTTTAACCAGTCGAACCTCATTGAAGACGCTGATTTCACGAACGTGAACAGCATGAATGTGAGCGATGTCCAACAGTTCTTGCAGGCGAAGGGCTCGTTTTTAGCGACTTTTTCCGAGAATGGCCGCAGCGCAGCGCAGATTATTGTCGATGCCGCTCATGGTTTTGGCGATGCCTCGGGTACGATTAATGGCATCTCAGTCAACTCGTCTACCGGAACGGTTAGTCCCGGCGTGATCCTGGTTACCCTTCAGAAAGAGCAGAGTCTGCTGACGATGACGACGCAAAACAATGCCGCACTCACTACGGCGATGGGGTATGGGTGTCCGGATTCTGGCGGGTGCAACCCCAATTACGCTGGATTCACCAAGCAGGTTGAGAATGGCGCATGGCAACTTCGGTACAACTACGAACGGGCGCAGGGCAACGGGTTCGGGGACTATCAAGTAGGCCAATCCGCCTGCTTCAGTAATCCAAGTGGCGGAACCGACTGTGTGACCTATGCTAATCGCGCGACGGCTTCGTTGTATCGCTATACGCCGCATGTCTACAACGGTAACTACAACTTCTGGAACATGTTTACCAACACGTACCAGTTTTTGTTGCCGCAGTTTGGCGCCCAAGCAATCTCCTGGTCGAGCTCGGATGGCCCAAACATCTACCCGGCTATTTTTACCGGCAGCACCGGCGCTAATTTCGTTCTTAGTATCAAGAACACAGGCTCAAGTACCTGGCAACGACACACCGTGTTTCTTGGAACGGATAAAGAGCGGAATCGAGTGCCAAGTTTCATGCGGGAGTCCGGCAATAGCTCGCCATCGGGTTGGGAGACGCCGAACCGGATTCTGATGCAACAAACTTCTGTTGCACCGGGTGAAACGGCGGTCTTTAACTTCTGGATGCAGGCACGCAGCGGAACGTCTCCAGCAACGTACCTGGAACACTTCCGGCTCGTTGCCAACGACTCGACTTGGTTTGGCCCCGAGATCTGGTGGAAAATTATCGTCCGGCCGGATGCTGATCGATACGCTGCCCAAGCAATCTCCTGGTCGAGCTCAGATGGTCCAAACGTCTATCCAAGTATCACTGCTGGTGGTACTGGTGCTAACTTCATCATTAGTATGAAGAATACGGGTTCAACTACT
>JBBUCD010000034.1:0-6328 GCA_038057955.1 Patescibacteria group bacterium
CAAGAGCAAGCAGGTGCTGCAGGTAGCGCCAGCGCTCGTGACACTCAGCCAGTCGACCGACACGCCGACGCTCGATCGGATCTCCTCGATGCCCGAGGTGGATCGCGTACTCGGTGCTGGCGTCGTACCCGGGAGCGTGATCCTGTTAGCCGGGGAGCCCGGTATTGGTAAGTCCACCTTACTACTCTCGATCGGCCAAGCGATCGCCAAGACGGTACCCGTTTGCTACCTCTCTGGTGAGGAATCCGTCCACCAGGTTGCCGATCGGGCCCGACGGATGGGGATTACCAGTGACCAGTTTTCCTTAGCCTCATTGACCAATCTCGATCAAATCCTCGAGGTACTGTCGGTTGAACCAAGGCCAAAGCTCGTTATTATCGATTCAATCCAAACAGTCTACGACCCAGCCTTGCCGTCGACGCCAGGTAGTCTGGTCCAGGTGCGGGAAACGGCGATGCGATTGGTTGAGTTTGCGAAGCGGGAGCAGATTGCCCTCATTCTTTCGAGCCATGTGACCAAGGAGGGGACAATGGCTGGCCCGCGGACGCTCGAGCATTTGGTTGATGTAGTGCTCTATCTTGAGGGTGATCGGTACCACGTTTTGCGGATGCTACGCGGCGTGAAGAATCGGTTTGGGCCAACTGACGAGATCGGGGTCTTCCAGATGAAGGAATCCGGCCTAGAAACCGTTGCCAATCCGTCAGCCCGGTTCTTATCTGAACGGACGACGAATCTACCAGGGTCCGTGCTGACATGCGTTCTAGAGGGTATGCGGCCGTTCCTGATTGAGGTGCAGGCACTGACGACTGCCACCAAGTTTGGCTACGCCAAGCGGCGGGCAATTGGCGTCGATACCAATCGACTTGAGCTGGTCTTGGCAGTCCTTGAGCGTCGGGTTGGCTTGAAGCTGGCTGAGCACGATGTCTTCGTGAACGTCGGCGGCGGCCTAAAAGCCGTTGAGCCGGCGATCGATCTCGCCATCGCAGTGGCTATCGCCTCATCGGTGCGAAATAAGCCAGTTGATCCCAAGCAGGTGTTTATTGGTGAAATTGGTTTAACGGGGGAGTTGCGACGGGTTCGCTTCGCCGATCGTCGCAAGAAGGAATCGGAGCGGTTTGGCTTCGAGTTGGTTGCTGGAACGGATGTGAACTCGGTCTTTCAGCAGGTACTTGGCAGTAACAAATAGTACCTACGGTAGGGTAGTGGCGGATTCTTGGTGGGTGGACTGGTTTTCGTTGCCAAAGGAGTCAACGGGTCGGAGTGTTAGGTAGTATTTGACGTTGCCAGCCAAGCCGGTGACGTTGAAGGTGGAGTTGCTTCCGGGATTGACCACGATACTGGTTGGATAGAGTGTTCCAAGGACGTTGTTGACCGTTGAGACGTAGAGTTTGATTCGTTCCAAGTCGCTGTCATTCGGATTCTGCCAGCTGAGGAAGATGCTCTGACTTTGTGGGACAGCGGTAATATTGGTTGCATCTTCTGGCGCCTTGGTATCACCTTCGACATGGATACGAATCGTATGGCTTGTGGTGGCGCCGTTCAGATCTTGTACCGTGGCAACCATACTGTGATCTCCAGTACCAATTGTTGAGGTTTGCACGGGGAAGGTGTAGGGATCACTGGTATCTGAGCCGCTCGCAATTCCATCAATTGTAAGAGAGACGGATTGAACACCAAAGTGTGCGCTGGCCGTAGCCTTGGCGGTAAACAGTCCAGAGACCGTTTCGCCATCATCGGGATCAGTAATCTTGACCGTTGGAATAGTAGCGTCAGTGTACATGTCGTCGTTCTCCGTTGGTGGTGTACCAACCTCAATACCATTGCCCCGCGCCCAATCAAGCACAGGGTTCTCCCAGGCTGGATTGTCTGGACGTTCGGAGTGGACGACGGTGTAGGTTTTTTCTTCGACCAAACTTTCTGGTGTAAGCTCGGTTGCAAGTTTGCCGTTGCTTTTGTTGATTTTTACCTTCACATGAACATCATCGACGGTTTTTGGTATCTGCCATGGTGCAAAGAGGTCGGTTATTTTGTCTGGCGATGAGTCGGTTGGCAGCTTGTTTGACAGTTTGTCGACAGTGACGGTTTTTAGGCTGTCTGGCTTCACAAATTCGTGGTTTTCCATGGAATCGAGTGCGCTTTGCATGAACGTGTGGAATATTGGAGCCGCAACGACGGAGCCGTCGGCGTTCTTCATGCCGGTGTTGTCGTTATTACCTACCCAGACTGCCGTTGAAATATCTGGGGTGTAGCCAACAGTCCAGGCATCGTGAAACTCTTGGGTGGTACCAGTTTTGGCAGCCACCCGATGTTTTGGAAAATAGAGCGAGGAGCGTGGACCAAAAACGGCCGAGCGTGCGTTGTTGTCGGATAGGATATCGGTAATTTGATAAGCAATAGCCGGATCAAGGACATCTTTTTCGTCTGTGCCAGCCTTGTGCTCGTCAAGAATCGTACCACTTGAGGTCTCAACTTTGAGGATGCTAATCGGTGGGCGATAGGTGCCACCGTTTGCAAAGACAGAGAAAGCAGTGGCCATATCGAGTGGCTTGACCTCTCCGCCACCAAGGACAAGAGCTAGGCCATACCGCTCTGGTTCATTGAGAGTGGTGATACCCATAGCGTGCGCTGTTTCGAGTGCCTTATCAAGGCTCACCAGACTGAGGAGTTTTACGGCAGGGATATTGAGCGAGTTGGCGAGCGCAAATCGAGCCGAGACAGGCCCACGGAAGTTACCACTGTAGTTATTTGGTCGATACTTGCCGAAATCTGTGGAGACGTCCCAGATGGTTGAGGCTGGATTGTATTTGTCCTTAAAAGCTGTGGCATACACGATCGGCTTGAAGCTCGAACCTGGTTGTCGCTGGGCTACGGTTACATTGACGTTGCCATCATGTTCGGAGTCGAAGTAGTCTGCTGATCCAACCATTGCCACAATTTCGCCTGAATTTGGGTGGACCGAGACGAGTGCTGCATTGCTGCCACCTCGTGCACGGACCTTTTCCATGCCAGCAGTGATGGCCTGCTCGGCTTGTTCTTGGAGCTGAGAGTCGAGTGTAGTAGTGACACGTAAGCCACCTTCCTCAACCATCTGTTCACCAAACTTTTCTACTAGCTGCTCTCGAACATAGAAGACGAAATGTGGTGCCTTGATGGTGTCGCTCTGCGGTATAACAGCGATTTCGGTTGCCAATGCGGCATCCGCATCTGCCTGAGAGATTGAGCCAAGTTCGACCATGGTTCGGAGGATGTAGTCCCGACGCGCTTTTAGGTCATCGGTGTGCGTGCCGTATGGTGAAAAGTAGGTTGGGCGTTGCGGGATGGCGGCTAGGAGAGCGGCTTCTTCGAGTTTGAGATCCTTGGCATCCTTGGCAAAGAACGATTGCGAGGCGGCCTGAATGCCATAGATGCTCGAGCCATAGGGAATCTCATTGAGGTAGAGTGTTAGGATCTCGTCTTTGGAGAAGATGGTCTCGATTTCAAGTGAGAGGATCAGCTCCTTGATTTTTCGATCGAACGATTTTTTGTTAGTCAGCAAGGCGTTCTTCACGTACTGCTGGGTAATGGTTGAGCCGCCGGCTCGTTGGCCGGTAAAGACATCCAGGAAGAGTGCTCGAGCAATACCTCGGAAGTCAACGCCGAAATGTTCGTAAAACTGACGGTCTTCGGCAGCGATCGATGCTTGTTTGGAAATGAGGGGTATATCTTGATCAGCTAAGACCGTTCGGTTCTCATCACCATGGACTTCGTAGAGCAATCCACCATTTCGATCGAAGATTTTGGTGGATTCGATGACTTGTCGTTCGCGAATTTTTCCTGGTGTCGGCAGGTCTTTGGAGTACCAAGCAAATAAGGCAGCCACCAAAAACAATCCGACTCCGCCAGCAATGCGTATATTTCGCCAGAGCTTCTTTTTGTCCACACCCTTCCACCATGTTCGAATACGCTGCTGAAGCTTTCGAGCTTGCTGGGCTGGTTCGGTAGGGGATTTTGCTGACTGTTTCATAGGAATGAATAGGCTTGCATATTGCCTTGTGATTCTACCACATCACTCGTATACTTTCAGGAGGGAGAGCTCTATGACGCGACCACATTGGAAATTAGCGGTTGACCGAATATACCCGAACGAGGCTGCATTCTTGGCGGCTGCTGTAAAACCCCTGCGAGTCTATTTTGGCATTGATCCAACTGGCACAGATATCCACATTGGCCATGGATCGACACTACGCGTATTGCGTACGTTACAAGAAGAAGGCCATACGGTTGTTTTTCTGTTTGGCGATTTTACCGCTCGGGTTGGAGATCCAACCGGTCGCAATAAAGAGCGAGTACCACTGTCGAGAGAAGAGGTCAGGTTAAATATGGCAACTTATCTGAAGCAGATTGCCACTATCCTCGATATTGACCGGATTGAGGTGCGTGAAAATAGTGAGTGGTACGAGTCACCAGATCGTTCGGCATTACTGAGCCAGTTCCTTGAGTTAGGAAAACATTTTACCGCCGCACAGCTTTGGGAACGCGATATGTTTCAGGAACGACAGAAGGCAGGTCAGCCAGTGACGCTGACCGAGTTCATCTATCCAATGCTACAGGCGAACGACTCAATTGAACTTGATGTTGATATGGAGGTTGGTGGCACAGATCAAACGTTTAATATGCTGGCTGGCAGAGATCTTTTTCGGAAGTTACGGCAAAAAGAAAAGTATGTCTTGACGACCAAACTGCTGACTGGCACTGACGGTCGTAAGATGAGCAAATCATTTGAGAATGCAATTTGGATTACCGACAGTCCAGAGCAAATGTTTGGTAAGTTGATGTCAATTGCCGATGCGTTACTACCAGAATACTGCGCATTGGCTGCAGGTATTGATCCTGAGGAGTCGGCGATGCAAGCACTCATTACCTCGGACCCGCGGGCTGCCAAGGCTAAGATGGCATACGAGGTCGTCACTTTCTATCATGGCGCCGAAGCAGCAGAGGTCGCCAGTCGATCCTTTGATACCCAGTTTCGTGATGGAGGTCAGCCAGCAGTCATTCCTGAGGGGTGGCCATCCGTCGAAACCCAGGAACGCTTAACATTCTTTCTGGTTGATCTCGGTTTGGTCAGCTCGAAGGCAGAGGCGGCACGATTGGTTAGCCAGGGGGCGGTCAGGGTAGACGATGTGGTCGTGCAGGATCAATTTGCCGTCATTACACCAGTTGCTGGCATGCTAGTGCAGGTAGGGAAACGACACTTTCTTCGGTTAGTGAAACCGCAGCCATGACGTCGATGCTTTCTGAGCTGCGGTCATCGGTTGAGGCCGTGCTTGGTAGTGACTATCCGATCACACTAGATGTACCGGCAGAAAAGCCGGGCTGGTTAGCCATTCCAGTTTTCGCTGCCGCTCGACGACTCGGTCTTTCTCCACAAGATCACGCTCATCAAGTAGCAGAGAAGCTGGCGGTAGTGCCTACTATTTCGGTGACGGTTGAGGGTGGTTTCGTAAACATTCAGCCCAGGGCTGAAGCATGTCTTCGTGTACTTACTGAGGCGCAGATGCCAACGTATGGCCATTCATCAGCTGGAAATGGACAGACGGTGGTGATCGAGTTCTCGGGTGTTAATATCGCGAAGCCGATGGGGATAGGGCATCTGCGAAGCACCATTATTGGCGACTCACTCCAGCGCATCTACCGTGCTCTGGGTTATACAGTGCATGCCGTTAATCATCTTGGGGATTGGGGCACCCAGTTTGGCAACTTAGTCGCGGCCTACCAACGCAAGTATGGTGATCTTGTTGTGCGCACAGAGCTGACGGTCGACGATTTGTTGGCACTATACGTCGACTTTCATAGCAAGGTCGAGCACGATCCCGAGCTGAAGGTTGAAGGTCAGGCGATGTTTCGCCGTCTTGAATCTGGTGATGTGGAAGTCCGAGCTCTTTGGCAAAGCTTTGTTAATCTGTCCCTCATTCAGTTCGAGGCGCTGTACCGTCGTCTCGGCATTACCTTCGATGACGTGCGGGCTGGCGAGAGCCGATACCACCCAATGGTGGCAGCACTGATTGAACAAGCGGAGCGATCTCAAGTAGCTGTTGAAAGTCAGGGTGCACTCGTCGTTCCGATTCCGGGTGAGTCGGTGCCACTGATTTTGCGCAAAAGCGACGGTAGCACGATCTATGCCACGCGGGACTTGGCTGCCATTACCTATCGTGTTCGTGAGTATCATCCGGATCAGATTTTGTACGTTGTTGCCAACGAACAGGCCCTGCACTTTCGTCATGTATTTGCCGCTGCTAGGTTACTGAAACTACTGCCGGACAAGACGCGGCTTGAGCATGTGAAGTTTGGT
>JBBUCD010000035.1:0-9913 GCA_038057955.1 Patescibacteria group bacterium
CTATCGCATCAGTTTGGTGCTACTTCGCAGCATCAATCAGCTTAGTCATCGTACTCTACTACTTCCAGAAGAAGTCTCGAAAATAGTTACGCTGCATCCGAGCGGTTCTTTGATTGTTCTGCGCGCCAGGAAGCGATTGCTGCGTGGTTGCCCGATTTGAGGATCTCAGGCACAGATATCTCGCCGACAATCCTACTGACTGGTGTATAGGTATCTGGTCGGGTGTACTGGGGATACTCAAGTGGATGGTCGACAGAAAATGACTCCTCTTGCGGTGAGGCTGGATTGCCGAGTACATTCGGCAGAAGTCGTGCAACCGCGTCGACAACGATGGCTGCTGGGAGTTCGCCACCAGTCAAGACGAAATCACCAACCGATATTTCTTGGTCAACAAGCATGCGGACCCGCTCGTCAAATCCTTCGTAGTGACCAGCGATGAGCAAGACATCTTTGTCCGTATCGGCGAGCGTACGAGCCACCTCTTGCGTGAACCGTTTACCACTTGGCGTGAGGAGAATCACTGTTGTAGTTGGGGTTCGCAGTTCTGCCAAGGCATGATCAATGACGTCAACCTTCAGGACCATGCCAGCACCGCCACCATAGGGTGTGTCGTCGACGGTATGGTGTTTGTCGGTTGCCCAGTCCCGCAAATTGTGTAGCTGTACGGTGATTGTCCCAGCTTGTGCGGCACGACCTAAAATTGATTGCTCAAGAAATGGGCGAATCATATCCGGGAAGAGTGTGAGTATCGTGAAAGTCATACGTCCTTATACTAACAAACACCACGTTTGCTGTGGTGTTTGTTGATTGTGAGTAAAAAAGCTTACAGAATTGAGGTTGGGTTTTCGTGCTCTGGCTCGGTTGGTTGGGCTGGCGTTTCAAAGCTGTAGCTCGGTGTTGGCGCACTTTGTGCTGGTTCAACGTATTGTGCCGGCGCTGTCTCTGCAGGTTGCTGACGAAGAGGTTGTTCGCCTTCTTCCTTCATGACGTACGAGCCACCTTCTGGTTCCTCGATCTTCAGATTGACTCGAGAATTATTTTTGGCACCAAGTACTCGGAGCAAGGTGCGAATTGCCTTTGCCGTTCGACCTTCCTTACCGATAATTTTGCCCATATCTGTTGGGTCAACGGAGAGGGTAATCAAGACGCCCATCTCATCGACCTTGCGTTCTACCTTGACGGCATCTGGCATATCAACAAGCTCTCGGACAACCATCAGTACAAATTCTTGGTCTTTTTCCATACTTACTCCTTCTTCGCTTCGTCGGTATCTGGGGTTGGTGCTTCGGCTTCGGCTACCACTGGTTCATCTGCCGCTGGCTCTGCAGTGGCATCGGTGGCTTCTTCTGCGGTAGCTGCTGATTCGGTAGCGGTGTTAGTTGGTTCTTCGGTGGCAGCATCAGTTTCGGTTGGCGCTTCGGCTGCCTTGGCTGGTTCTTCCGCCGGTACGTTCTTACCTGGTCGTTCTGGATAGGTGTGAACCGTAATCAGTTTGTGTTTCATGCCTTTTTTCAGGAGAAGTCGGGCTATGGTGTTTGATGGTTGGGCACCTTTATTTAGCCAGCCCATGACAGCTTCGTCTTGTAAGACAAGCTCTTTAGAGCGGGGATTGTAGTGGCCAAGTACCTCAACATACTTGCCTGAGACTGGCGCGGTATGTTCGGCGACAACGATTCGATAATGCGGTTGGTGTTTCTTGCCTGTTCGGCGAAGGCGGATGCGTAGCATGTTGCTATTCCTTGGATTTCAATCGTTACTGCCCGAGATAGGGTTTCGGGGTGTGGCCAGTGTAATGGTTTGGGGTAGGCGAGTCAAGATATCAGGATACGCGCGAGCAAAGGTTTGGCTGTCGACGGGCTTTTTACCCTCCCACTGTAATTCGTCGATAGCGTACACCTTGCCTGCAAGATGGCCTTTTCGGATAAGTAGTCGTTGGTCAAACTCAAGCGTGTAGACACCTGGCCATGGCGTGTAAGCTCGAACAAGCCTGTCGAGCGCGATTGGTGAGATGTTTTGGAACTCGACTTGCCCATCTTCACGATTGAGCTTTGAGGTATAGCTGGCGCCGCCGCCGTCTTGTTTAATAGGCACTAACGTATTATTCAGGTAGCTGTTGAGCGTGGGCACAATTGTCTCGGCTGCCACAGCCGCGAGCTCTTCGAACAGTTGCTGGGAGGTAGTGGTTGGTGTGATTGGATGAATAATCTGTTTGAGCATAGGGCCAGTATCAAGCGTTGGTTCGATAAGCATGTAGGTAATGCCTGTTTGCCGATCGCCAGCAAGAAGAGCGGCTTGAATTGGCGAGGCTCCGCGGTATTTTGGCAACAGGGAGGCGTGAACGTTGACAATGCCATGCTTTGGAATCGCAATCGCTGCTTCGGGGATAATTTTGCCGTAGGCAACGACGATGGCAAGATCAAGCTCTAGCGGCCGAAGAACACTCGCGATCTCATCTTTTGTGTGTGGCGTGATAAGGGACAGTTCGTGTTGTTTCGCAAGCTCTGAAACTGCAGACTGTTTCAGCTGTTGGTTTCGCCCAACCGGCTTGGCTGGTTCGGAGATGACAAGTGTTGGCATCCAGCCTTGATCGAGTAATCCTTGGAGGACAGTGGCGGCAAATGGTGGCGTGCCAAGGAAGGCGAAGCGAGGATTCATTTGTCTCGCGTTGCTAGATACTGCTTGATGAGTGCATCTCGGCGTGGCGCGTAGTCGATAATCAGCTTGCCATCGAGGTGGTCAACCTCGTGTTGAATAATTCGCGCGAGGAGTCCGGTGGCTCGAAACTGAATCTGCTCGCCAGTCGTTGTTTCTGCCCGGACCTTGATTCGTAGTGAACGAGCGACGTCAAGTTCGATGCCAGGTAGTGATAAGCAACCCTCTTCCCCAATTTCCTCTTCGCTAGAGCGAGAGATGATTTTTGGATTAATCAGGACAAGTAGAGGAATAGCGGCTCGCTTATTTTCACCTTTATCTGGACGGTACTCAATCACCGTTAATCGAATAGTGTGACCAACTTGCGGTGCCGCTAATCCAAGTCCATCAACGGCACGCATGGTTGCCACCATCTGATCAATGAGGCCTGTGAGCTCAGTTGTTACCTCGCGAATTTTTTTTGTCGGCGAGGTAAGAATGTCGTTTGGGTATTCGATGATAGGTAGCGTTGTCATGACAGGGGAGTATAGGGTGAAATTACGCTCAATGCAAGGCGCTAACGCGTAATCGGCTTCAGTTTTCTGGCTAGTTGATAGGTGTTGAGAAGTTGTGCAGAGGTAGTTTGGATAGAGTGCCGTTTGGCAGCCTGCCTTGCCTTGGCAGCAAGAGTATGGCGAAGCGCTGGACGAAGGTTGAGTTGTCGAAGGGCATGTGTAAGGCTAGTTCTCGTTGATTCGGTGATCAGTGCCGTTTCGGTATGACGTACGATGTCGTGCGTGTTAGCTGATTGCGTGGCGATCACTGGCAGTCCGGCCGCCTGTGCCTCGAGTAGACTTGTGACGCGAGCTTGATTTGTGGTGGCAGTGATCAAGACATCGGCTCCAGCGTAGATGTCTGGCATCGAACGGTACCCAATCTGGCCTAGGAAGTAGATTCGGTGAGCAATGCCAAGCTCTGCTGCAAGCTGTTCCAAATCAGTGCGATCAGGTCCATCGCCAACCAATACGAGCTGGTATGTTTCGTCGAGCTGAGCCAGTGACTGTAAGATCAGTGGGATCGTCGACTGGCTTGTCAGCGGCCCGACATGGATTGCCAGCAAATGGTTATGTGGAATACCCAGGGCGGCGCGCCATCGTTCACCGTGGCCCTGTGAAAATTGGTCAGTGTTGATGCCATTCATAATAACGTGAATTGGTCGGGTGACGCCGGCAGCTTTGAGGGTAGCTTCAGCCTTTGAGGTAGGAACGATGACGATTGTCGAGGCATTCGCAAATTGGGTGAGGTAGGCTGCTAGTGGACGTTTTTTAAGTGATCCAGCGACTGGAATATGTTGTTGGTATGACAGGTAGTCGTGATTCGTGAAGACAAATGGCTTGTGGTATTGACGTGCGAGTTGTTGTGCCCAAGATCCCATGGTAAACGGATGATGTGCATGAACGATATCTGCCTGCTCGATGATAGGGCCAGCATTTGATAAGGCTGGAAATGTGAGGTGATAACCAGAATCTCCGGGAAAAGGTACTGATGGTATGGTATGGACCATTTTTTGTTCGAGACGGATTCCCACTGGAGATGGTGCGATAATGCGCACGGTGTGGCCATGTTGCTCAAGTGCTTGGCGTTGCGACTCGATTGATCGGACAGTACTACTGGCCGTTGGAAGGTATACCTCGGTAATGAATGCGATAGTCATGCGTGATCAATAATTGAGTCAACTCGAAATCTGATAGTAGGTAGTTCTGACCGTAGTTTTTGCACTGTTGTAGCGTAGCGGACTCTAGGAATGAACATGTGTATCATACCATGGTCACTCATTTCCCGAGACTGAACGCCGAGGCAAGCACGGATACGTTCAAGCTGCTTTTGGGTAATTGGCTGGGGAAAGGATAGGGCGCGCCAGTATGGTTGCAGCTGGGCTTGCTCTCGTCTCTTGAGTAGATCTCGGTAGGCGGCAGGAGCATTGTCGCCGAGTAGCTGCCAGACGGTTTGTTCGGGATGTTTGGTTTGAATGCTGAGGTGATCGCACTGTCCGCGTGCCTCGCTAATGCTTCTGACATAATCAATCGGTCGATCAAGTCTAGGTGATAGGATTGGACTATCGGCGTACAGAAAAATGATTGTGCTGTAGTGTGCACTTGTCTCGAGCTCACTTTCGGTACCGAGATGGATTGTTGACAGCATCGCTCCATGGTCGCGTTCGAGCTGTGTTCGAATGGCGTCAACGCCAATGCCTCGCTCGGCAATCAGCGATGAATGACAGGAGAGGCACCGGGTTGGGCGCGGTGTCTGTTGATCGCAGCTGTAGCAACGGAACTTAATTACAGTAGGCTGAATGTCGAGTTCGCCGTGGCAGTTGGCGCACGAGAGTACCCAATCGCACTGCTCGCAGTATATATTGCCACCAAGGCCGGTGCGTGGTGCGATGAGCAATGTTGCTGGACCGGCAGATTCAGATTGTTCGTCGGGGTCGAAACGGCGCTGTCGAAGGGTAATTGGTGTCAGTGGTAACGAGAGGCGAATCCGCTGTGCTGTATGTTCCTGTTCGGCGAGCGCCATACCTGCTGTTGGCAATGCGGTACCGAGGACTAGGTGGCTCGCATCAACCGTGTGTCGAATGAAGGCAATGGTTGCGCTATCTGCATACGGTCGCTGCTCATCAAGATGCGCTGGGTGCGTAACATCGTCGACGATCAGCCAGCGAAGCGAATTAGCCGGCCAGCCAATAATATGGCGAGTGCCAATCAGCACCTGCACCGTCCCCCCAAGGAAGGAGTTCGCAGCTGCGCGTTGTTTTGTGGCGCTGATACTGCCATCAACGATGGCTGTTGCCCACGCAGGGTCTAGGGCGCTAGACAATTCTTGTACAAAGGCGCTTGGGATAATGAGGAGTGTTTGTTGGCCAACACGAATCGCCTTACGAATCATTGTGAGGTACTGTCGGAACCGATCTGCTCGTGGCGCAATGAGGTGGTATCGCTTGCTTAGCCGCCACGCAGCTTGCGTTTCGTGTACCTGAGCCACAGGTAGCTTTTTGCCTGCAGGAGGCAGTAGTCGAAAGAGGCAGACACCTGGGGGCTCCCCAGTATGGTCTGCGAGGGCAGCGGCTATTCGAAGCGTTTCTGTTTGTACCCAGTTACTCATCAACAATCGTAGGACGGGGCGAATGTTCGCCGTTGTTTGAGGGCGGCGGCGCTTTAGTGACTGGACAATGCCGAAGCTTTTTTTTCGCCCAAACGGTACCTCAACGAGGCTGCCAACAGTTATGTACGGGAGGATCTCTGGTGTAATTTGGTAGCTAAGAGCGTGTCGAACCGGTTGATCAATGAGAACATCAACAAACATTGCTATGAGCTGGCAGGCAGCTCTGGGTAACCGGGCAACTCTATGACACCAAGATTAGGGATTGGGAATAGGACAATTTGGGCTTTACCGACAATGTTCTCTTTTGGTAGTGGACCCCACCGTCTTGAATCCGAAGAGTGATCCCGGTTGTCGCCCATGACAAAGTACTCGTCTGGGCCGAGTTTTTGTTCAAGGAAAAACGTAGGAGACTCTGTTGATGCCGGATTGATTGTATGTCCAGCGATGTACTGTTCATCAATTCGTTTGTTGTTGACGAACACAGAGGCATCTTTAATCGTGACGGTTTCTCCAGGTAGGCCAATGATACGCTTAATGTAATTTTGATCAGGTGCTTCAGGCGCCTTAAAGACGATTACGTCGCCGCGTTTTGGCTGGTGCAGTCGGTATTCGATCTTGTCGACGATGAGATATTCAGAGTTACTGAGCGTTGGCTCCATGCTTTTGCCTTCGACGATGAACGGTTGGGCAACGAACGATCGAATGAGCAGTGCAGTAATCAACACCAACACGATGGTGCGGAGCGTCTCATAGGCCGACTCGGATGGGCGACCTGCGTAGGGCTGCTTATCGGGTTGTTTGAAATCAGGTGTGGTCATGGTGTTTTATGTGGAGGTTGGTTGGTAAGTCGAGCGTAGAAAATTCCGCTTCTGGTGGATCCGGCTGGGATCGGACCAGCGGCCTTTCGGATGTGAACCGAACGCTCTACCACTGAGCTACGGATCCAGCAAGATCGACATCATCCGTATACTAGCAAGCTCTATGACCGCCCTCAAGGCGCTGGTACAGTACTGGTATGCAGATTGTCATCGCCTTTGTGGTCTTTTGCCTTGATCAGGGAACAAAGGCGATATTTCGAGATACCGCTGTGCTCAATAGCGGGATTGGATTTGGCATTGGTCAATCAACGAGTAGTCTCGTGGCACCACTGATCGTGCTTGCTGTGGTATCGGCTGTACAGCTCTATCGGAATACACCGTCGAAACGAAGCGCACTTACCCACTGGGCCTGGCCACTCATTTTTGGTGGCTGTGTCAGCAATGTAGTTGATCGACTGCGACTTGGTGCCGTCATCGATCCATTTAGGTTGCCAATCATCGGCATTCACTGCAACTTGGCTGATGTTGCGATCGTAGTGGGCTTCGTCGTGCTATTCGTAGCGTCGGTTCAGCTCGGAGTTCGCAAGCGTTAAGGAGCGCTTTATTTGCCGCTTGTCTGGATTTTTTTGACAAGTACTTCGAATGCAGCTGGATCTTGAACGGCAAGCTCAGAGAGCACTTTACGGTTCAGACCAAGTTCAGATTTCTTGAGCATTGGAATAAATGTCGAGTAGGTCAGGTCGTGGCTTCGAAGCGCGGCGTTGAGGCGAATAATCCATAGCGATCTGAACGTACGCTTTTTGACCTTTCGATCACGGTAGGCATTGTGCATCGCCCGAAGACTTGCTTGACGTGCAAGCTTAATAAGATTTTTACGACCGTGAAGGAAACCCTTCGTTCGTGCGAATAGATTTTTGTGTCGTTTGCGGACTTGAGTGCCGCGTTTTACTCTTGGCATAGCAGTTCCTTAGAGATATGGAAGTAATTTGGCAAGACGCTTATTGTTTGCATCAGACAGTGATCGAGCTTTGCCAGACGTCTGCTTGACTCGCGCTGATTTGCCGCTCGTGCGATGCTGTGCGCTCATAGACAGTGCCATGTACAAACCTGCGCGCGTCTTTTTCTTGATACGTCGTGAGGCTGATTTGTGTGTTTTGAGTTTTGACATTCGTATTCCTTATTTGAGTATGGCAGTGATCCGACTACCTTGCTTATCGAGAGAGTCAATTGATTTTCCAAGTTGAGAGGCAAACTGATGGATGCGCTCTTTTGCTTGTTCGGCGAAGGCATTTTCTCTGCCGATGAGTCGCATAAATAGTTTAATGCGGTCTCCCTTGACTAAGAAGCGTTCGGCGTGCCGAATTTTTGTTTGGAAGTCATGGTCGTCGATACGGAAAGAGAGTTGAATTTCTTTGAGCTCACCTGATCGTTGCTGCGCTCTGTGTTTTCGAGCGCGCTTTTCTAGCTCATACCGTTCTTTGCCCACGTCCTTCAGACGAACAACTGGGGGAGATGCTTTACTGCTCACGACTACGACATCAAGTCCTAGTTCATTTGCAATAAAGAACGCCTGCTCGCGACTCACAGTGCCTAGGTTCTCTCCACGCTCATTGATTAGGTTAACTTCGGCGCTTTGAATCGACTCATTTACCAATTGTTTGTCTGAAATACTACCTCCGTCCCCTCTGATTTTTGATCAGATAATGCGGCCAGTGTATCACGGCGAGTTATGATTTTCAAGCTATTGGGGATAATAGTAGCAGCCAGAGGTGTCCGAACGAACGCCTCGGCCCCAAGATGGAATGTCAGGGGCTGGCTAGTTTCGATTGCAATGACATTGCCTTGAAATTGTGAACGTTCAACATTGACGGATGCATCCTTGAAGAAAAAGTTTCTGAGCGACGACGCGGCTCCCCTCTGTTCGATCCGATGTTCGATAGTCAGCTGGCCCGAACCAGTGAATGTCATTGCGTGGCAAGGGGTCTCGACGAGGGCATCATTAATTCGTATCCGAACGTTTGTTACATGTGACGATTGCAGGTGAAGTTCGGAGAAGAAAAACTTGTTCGGTTCGATTCGACAGACGGGTACAGCGTGGACACGTCGAAATTTCAGGGCCTCGACACCCTCTTCAAATGTTCGGACATCGTTGACTGAGGCGAGTGCATCCGGTCGAGTAATTGGGAGGGCGCCAAATACGTACGACGTGCCGGCGAGTAAGGTGCCAAGTGTATTCAGGTGCGGTTCACTTCCGATCGCCACAAGCGTCGTGTATTTTTTCGCTACGCCCATCTCCGCCAACTCCTCCACCCCTCTCGTTGGCGAGGTACACACAAATTCCCCGGCAATTCCAGCCTGTATCAGTAGTTCTCGGACCTTTTCTTCTGCCTGCTGCACTTCTCGAGACCGAGGTGGTTCGGTGATGTAATAGTACATCTACCTGGCATCCTTAGTCTTCCAATTCGAAGGTAGGAGTTGCAGGAACGGTTTCTGGCTGTTTGCTAGCTTCTACTTTTGGCGTGGCGACGATTTTCGCTGGCTCTTCGGCGGGAGTTTCTGATTTTGCCTTTTCCTTCTTTAGGCTGGCGTCGGTTGGCTGTGTAGCTGGACTATCATGCTGATCGGTCATATTGCACTTACCATTGAAGCTGGCACCCGACTTAATATTGAGGTCTTTGGTTGTGATCGATCCGTTGATTTGGCCAGTTGGTAGTAGCTCTAGCTTTTGATGGGCGGTAATTGAACCATTGACTCGGCCGGACACACTGACGACCTGCGCTGTAACGGGCCCCTTTACCGATGCAGTTTCTGCAATGACGACCGTCTTATCAGAAACAACCTCACCTTCCACGGTACCGTGGATAGTGATGTCATTGACATCACTAATTGTGCCAGTCAGCTTCACGTTCGAGCCAACAACGGTACCAGGTCCAGACATACCTTCTTGGGCGACACCTTCAAACATGCAATACCTCCTGGTGCGACAGCCCTCCTCACATCGCGCAAAAGATCTCAACTACTTACGGTCGAGCCTAGCAGAGGGCTCTGGTGCTTGCAAGTCGTGATATTCGTGGCTATACTTGCCGCTATTCATTTCGATTCTTCGAGAGGAACATAGCGATGGCTGCCAACAAAACGCAGGAAGAATATCTCATCGTTGAAGGGGCTCGTGTACACAACCTTCAAAATGTTTCTTTGCGCATTCCTCGGGGCCAGCTGACGGTATTTACTGGTCTGTCTGGATCAGGAAAATCGTCGTTAGCCTTTGATACTATTTATGCTGAGGGCCAGCGAAGGTATGT
>JBBUCD010000036.1:0-11686 GCA_038057955.1 Patescibacteria group bacterium
AACCTCTGTCGTTGCGCCGATTAAGTCACCACCAACTTCGGAGGCACCTTTGAGAGTGCCGTGGACGATGCCGTGGATGCCCATTGCTGCATCGGCTGTGGTGTCGGACAAACCGTGGATGGCACCCTTGGTTACGTCGGTTGCAACCTCGATTATCTTACCTGTGACATCTTCACCACCCTGCAAGGCGGCCTTGACGGCGTCAGCGGCTGCGCCAGCTGTTGCGCCCACAATATCGCCTGCTCCCTCAACAACCGACTTCACCGCATCACGGGTTGAGTTTGCCAAGCTACTTAGTACGCCATCGGACATGTTTGCCTCCGTCGAGTTCGCTTATATACGTATGCTTCATATATCCTAGTACATCTTTTGCCTAGTCATTCCTGTGGATAACTAGTGTTAAGCCAAGAGCTTGTCGATGTGGGCCATGAGTTCGGTCTTGTCGGTCAGGCCGATCGACTGGCCGGCCGGCTTATCGTCTTTGAAGTAGATCGTGGTTGGAATGCTCATGACGCCGTACTGCTGCGAGACGCTCGGGTGTTCGTCGACATTGAGTTTTAGGATTTCAGCTTTGTCGCCGTAGTGGGCGGCCACCTCGTCGAGGATTGGTGCCATGGCTTTGCATGGTCCACACCATTCGGCCCAGAAGTCAACGACGATTGGCTTGGTTTTCGAGGCGTCGAGCACTTTTGCTTGGAAGTCTGCTGCTGTTACGTCGGAAATATTTGCCATACGAACTCCTTATTTCTTTGTAGGTGCACACTATAGATGAATTCTTTTTCTAAGGGTAGGAGGGGCTCATCTTGAGGTCACCCCTCCTACCCTTAGGATCCCACCTCCCGACTCGCTTGGTCTCGCTGCGCTCAAAAGGTAGATATATTTAGGAACACTTTGAGTAGCCGCAGGAGGCGCAGAGCATGCAACCCTCGGCGAGCTGGAGCATGGCGCCGCAGTCTGGGCAGGCTGGGGCAAGACCCATCTTAGCCAAGCTTGGCATAGTTGCAGTCATGGTAGCTGTGGCCGTTGCCATTGCTGGGGCGCCAGCTGCGTGTTGGCTATGCTGGATCTCTTCTGTTACCGCATTTAGTTGGGTGCTGGCTGCCGGCTGG
Source organism: Patescibacteria group bacterium (assembly GCA_038057955.1). Taxonomy (GTDB): domain Bacteria; phylum Patescibacteriota; class UBA1384; order JACPKC01; family JACPKC01; genus JBBUCD01. The sequence goes on from JBBUCD010000036.1 coordinate 1,110, forward strand.
TTGGGTGTAACGGGTTGGGGCGCGGCTGATGGGTCGGCATGGAACTGGAGTTCGAGTGCTGGCTGGTTTTTGCTAGAGTGGCGGGCAATGACTCGGGCTAGAGCATCGGGAATCGAGAGAATCATTGTGCCATCGCTCCAGATCGGGCTTGGGCCACGGATACCTTTCAGTTGGTCGATCACTTCGCTAACCCGGATCCCCGAGCGTAGGGCGAGCGAGGCGAGGCGAGAAATCGCCTCGGTCTTGGCGGCAAAGAAGCCGCCGGTTTTTCCAAGGGTGGTAAAGATCTCGTACGGCTGGCCTTCATCGTCATCGTTGATCGTGGCATACATGGTGCCGTAGGCAGTCGTCATTTTATAGGTGGTACCACGCATCACCTCGGGCCGCTTGCGAGGTACGATACCAACCGATGGCGCCATGGTGGTTGCTTGTCCTTGTTTGGTCAAGGCATCGCTGTCGTTCTTCGTCTCCTCGGTGAGATTGAGCACCTGGACGTCGCGTGAGCCGTCGCGGTAGACGGTGCCGCCCTTGCAGCCCATGTCGTAGAGCAACTGGTACAGCTCACCCACCTGTTCGCGGGTGTAGTTGTTGGGCACGTTGCAGGTTTTGGAGATTGAGGTATCGATCCAGCGCTGGATAGTCGCTTGGACGCTAATGTGCTCCTGTGGCGAGAGATCCATGGCGGTGACAAAGTAGGCTGGTACCTCTTGGCCTGGGTGGGTTTTGACCCACTCGTCGTAGACGGCAACACGCTCTTCATGGACGCCAAGGCGCGATTTGCGTTGGTAGGTCCAGTGGTAGAAGGGCTCGATGCCAGTTGAGGTGCCAACCATGGTGCCAATGGTGCCAGTTGGTGCCTGGGTGTTGAGGGTGACGTTACGCAAGCCGTGCTCCTTGATGGCGGCGCGGACGGCTTCGGGGAGCATCTGGATGAAACCAGTTTTGAGGTGCTTGCGGGCATTGAACTTGGGGAAGGAGCCCTTCTCTTTGGCGATCTCGACGCTCATCATGTAGCACTCGGTGTTGAAGAATTCGTAGAGCCGGTCGATGAAGGCATTCCCCTCTTCGCTGCCGTAGCGGATGCCTAATTTGATCATCATCTCGGCGAGCCCGATGCTGTTGAGGCCCACTCGTCGTTCGGATTTCTGTTGCTCCTCGTTTTCTTCGAAGAAGTAGGGCGTGGCGTCGATGACGTTGTCGAGGAAGCGGATGGCAGAGCGGATTGTACGCCCAAGTTCTTCCCACTTCACATCCTGCTTGCCCTCGTCAACGAAAGCCGCAAAGTTGATCGAGCCCAAGTTGCAGACACCCCAGGCTGGTAAGCCTTGCTCACCGCAGGGGTTGGTGCAGATGATTGGCGCGAAGTAGCTCGACGGGCTCATCTTGTTGTAGCGGTCGATGAAGAACAGGCCGGGCTCGGCCGAGGCCCAGGCCGAGTCGACGATCTTGTCCCAGAGCTCTTTGGCACGGATGGTTTTGTAGGCGACGACTTTCTTACCCAGGGCTTTCCAGGCATCAAGGTTGCCATCCCACAGCGTGTCGTAGTCGGCATCGGTCCTATCTGGAAAGACCATCGTCCAGTCGCCATCAACTTTGACCGCGTCCATGAAGTCGTCGGTAATGCCAACCGAGATGTTAGCGTTGGTGATCTTGCCCATCTCGGTCTTTGACGTGATGAACTCAACCACGTCCGGGTGCCAGACGTTGAGGATAAGCATCAGGGCGCCGCGTCGGGAACCGCCCTGTTCAATGAGGCCGGTGACGAAGCTGTAGAGCGAGCCCCAACTCACCGAGCCCGAGCTGCGGCCATTGACGCCTTTGACGTAGTCGTACTTGGGTCGGAGGCTAGAGAGATTGATACCCACTCCGCCGCCACGTGACATAATCTCGGCCATACGATTGAGCGTTTCCATGATGCCGCCACGTGAATCAGTTGGGCTAGGAATCACGTAGCAGTTGTAGTAGGTCAGGGCCTGCGAGGTGCCAGCCCCAGTCAGGATTCGGCCAGCTGGGACAAATTTCCAGTCGTTGAGAATCGAGGCGAACTCCGCTTCCCATTTTTTTCGCAGTCGGGGTGTTTTTTCGACACTCGAAATACCCTTGGCGATGCGCTGGTGCATTTGGGCGGGATCAGTCTCGAGTGGCTTATCGATATGTTCGATCGCTCGGGTTACTTCTGAGCCGTCACCACGGAGCCGAACCGTTACCTCACCTCGGCTGATCTGGGTGACCGTGCCAATTTCGCGTTGGCTTGTTTCCAAGTCCGTGCAAATCACAACGACATCACCGATGCCCAAAGTTTCTTTTTTGCCGTCTTTCAGCGCATACCGGTCAAGAAAGATTTTGTAGCCGATTTCGTTGAGCCTATTTACCTCGGTTGTCTTGGGATCGTAACTCGCGGCGTTCGTTCGGGCCATGTTCCTCCTGTTTGAATGTGTGGTGTAGACGCTTGGTGCGGGAGATTCGTGTATCACGTGGTGTTTTGTGACGGGACGGTATCTTCTTCGGCGGCAAGAATGGTCTGTAATTCCTGCTCGAATGCTGCTAAGTTGTCGAACGATCGGTAGACCGAGGCAAATCGCAGGTAGGCAATGGGGTCGAGCGGCTTGAGGTGTTCGAGCACCATGCTGCCAATGTGCTGTGACGTCACCTCGGATTTACAGGTTTCGTACAGATCTCGTTCGATCGCATCAGCAATCGCCTCGGCGCGCTCAAGGACGAGGGGTCGCTTTTCTGCCGCCAAGCAAATGCCCGAGCGGAGCTTCTCTTTTGAGAATGGCTGCTTGGTCCCATCGCGCTTCAGCACCATGAGATTCAAGACCTCAATTCGCTCAAAGGTCGTGAAGCGGAACTGGCAGGCCATGCACTCGCGTCGCCGTCGGATGGCGGCTTCGTCTTCGCGTGAATCGATCACTCGCGTTTCCCCATTGTGGCAGTCTGGACAGGTCATAGTGCAAAAAGAAAGTCTGGGTGAAAACCCAAGATCTTGTGGTACTCAAGACACTGTAGCCACAACTGCTTGTGGTGTCTTGTGGACAACCACCCACTCTCGAAGCAAAGAAAAGAGACACCGGCGGCGGTGTCTCAATAGGCGTTAATTCGTAGTTGCTTTCGGCGTTTGCCAGAACCAATCGGCTCTGGCTTTCCCGTCTTGTGTCGGTCGATCCGGCACGATGGGCAGAGCGCCTCGATCAGCCAGCGGTTCTGCCAAGGAATGTTGCAGCCGAGGCAGATTGATTTTTCAGTTCGTCGTCCTGCCATGGCTCATTCCTCCTAGCTTTCGTTTACGTTTCCGAGCTCTGGCCATGCGGTTCTTCGGAGTTGGTGGATTGGCGCGCACTGAGTGCGGCGTTTTTGTAGTGATCCGTACACGCTACAACTGCGTCGACGAATTCGCGTTCTTTGAAGAGTTTCTCGGTGTAGAACCGAATGTTTTCGACCATGAGATTCCGAAAGAGATTTTGACCTACCGTATGCTCCTTCGATTGTTTTGTAACTTCTTCGATGGCACCAAGGAAGATTGCGAGATATTCCTCGACGCTTACTTCCTTCACGGCTGACAGCTCCTGTTTGAGTCCTAATAGGAACTCGTATGCCATCTTTGCTTGAATTTCAAACGTGATGATCGCGTTGCCGTCGTCTGAAAGCACCTCTTGGGCATAGGTCGTCGACACGATTTTTCCCTCTTCCATACTATTAAATCCCTGTTCCTCAAAAGTATTCTTCTTCATCGAAGAAGAACTGCCGATGATAGCAGCTTTATGAGTGAATTTCAATAATACTCAGTCTCTTGGGCGTTGGATGAGCAGTGAGAACAGTGGCGAGCCTTCTTGTTGGGTTACGGATACCGAGACGCCCTGCTCAGGCGACCAAGGTGGTGTGGCGTTGTCTTCGAACATGCCGAGTAATTCGTGTGCCTGCCGTTCTACCTCGCCGGCTAGCAGCTTCGCTGGTAACGTCATCTCGCGTGGTTGGGCAGCAACCGCGCTCCCTACGACCTGCAGCTCGCTTTGGAGTGGTGTTGCGTCGGCAATACCGAGCTCATGGAGCCGTTCGACGATGTCTATCCCAACACGTTCAAATTGCACAACGGTATCACCACCCATTTCTTCTGGGTGAATTAGCTCTGGTCGAGGAGCTTCGAAACCCTCCATAGAAGACTACTTCAACTTTCGTCGAATGAACGCTGGAACCTCGAGTTCGTCGTCTTCCATCTGCGGTGCCATGTCCTGCTGTTGCGGGAGCGGCTGCTGGATGGGTTGGTAGTTTGGGTAGGCCTGTGGTTCGGGCTGTCCGCCAGCTGGCGGACTGGGGTAGCCAAAGCCGCGGGTCAGTGCGCCTAGGCGTGGCTGGGCGACCGGTAGCGGCTGTTCGACGCGGGCCGTCTGTTTTTGTCGACGCTCTGCGCCTGTTTCATCGAAGCCGGTGGCGATCACGGTTACCTTGATTTCGCCAGCCATTGCATCGTCAATTGTGGCGCCAAAGATAATGTTGGCATCCGGATCAGCGGCCTCGGTGATGGTTTTCGCAGCCTCATCAATTTCGTACATCCCGAGGTCCGGACCACCCGTAATGTTGAAGAGGATGCCGCGAGCACCATCGATTGAGAGTTCGAGGAGTGGTGAGTCGATGGCTGACTTAGCGGCTTCAACGGCACGATTGTCGCCAGTCCCAAAGCCAATGCCCATCAGGGCGGAGCCAGCATCCTGCATGATGGTTCGGACGTCAGCAAAGTCGACGTTGATAATGCCATGGAGCGTGATGAGGTCTGAGATGCCTTGGACGCCTTGGCGTAAGATATCGTCGACAATGCCAAAGGCATCGGTCAGCGAGGTTTTCTTGTCGATAACCTGGAGGAGTCGATCATTTGGGATAACAATGAGGGTATCAACTTTGTCTTTCAGTTCCTGGATGCCAAGTTCGGCAACCTTGCGACGCCGTGCGCCCTCAAAGGCGAACGGTCGGGTGACGACACCAATCGTTAGGGCCCCGAGCTCCTTGGCGATCTGGGCTGCGAGTGGTCCGGCGCCAGTGCCGGTACCACCACCCATGCCGCAGGTAACAAAGACCATATCGGCACCCTTGAGTACCTCGTAGATTTCGTCTTTGTTCTCTTCGGCGGATTTGCGGCCAACTTCAACATCACCGCCGGCACCAAGGCCGCCGCTGGTTTCTTTGCCAATTTGCACCTTCACCGGTGCCTGGTTATTGAGGAGTGCTTGGGAATCGGTATTCACCGCGATAAACTCAATGCCCTTCACTTTGGCATTGATCATCCGATTGACAGCGTTGCAGCCTGAGCCGCCACAGCCAACAACCTTGATGATCGCGAATGATTCGATCTCGCTCGATCGATCCATTGGAGGGTCTCCTCGTTGCTTCATGGAAGTAATTGTTTGAAGAAGTCTTTGGCCTTACCGACAACACCCTCCATGCTGTCGAGGCTAAAGTTCTTACCCGCTATCGGTTCCCTTGCGGCTTGTCTGGACATTCCCCAGAGCACAAGCCCAACGCTGGTAGCATAGGTTGGGTCATCGAGCTTGTCAACATTCCCTGGAAACTCGGTAATTGGGACGCCAAGTCGAGCCGGTAAGTGCAAGGTGTGCTTCGCAAAGTCTACCAAGTGGTCCAGCTGGGCGCCGCTGCCAGTAAAGACAATGCCGGCCGGCAAGGTGCCGTCACGGCCAATTCGATTCAACTCTTCTTTGAGCATGAGAAAGAGCTCGGATAGTCGCGCCTCGATGATTTCTGCTACATAACGTTGTTTTGGTCGCTCAAGTTCTTTTGGATCAATCACGGTCAGGTCGATCGTGTCATCGCGGACGGTTTCTTTCATAGCCGTCCCGTACTTGATCTTGACGGCTTCAGCGAGATCAATCGAGGTTTTGAGGCCAATCGCAATGTCATGGGTAATGTGCATCGAGCCGATCGGCAGAATCGTTGCGTGGGCAAGGTCGCCATCTTCGTAGACCGAGAGGCCGGTCGTGCCAGCGCCAATGTCGATGAGTGCCACGCCGCTCTCTTTTTCGCGCCTTGTGAGCATGATTTCGGCAGTAGCCAGTGGGGTAAAGACAAGCTCGCTGACGGTTAAGCCGGCTTGGCTGACTGCTCGAACCAAGTTTTTAACGGCTGGCGAGGCGCAGCTGACGACGTGGGCGTCGACCTCTAAGCGGATGCCAGTCATGCCTACTGGATCAACAATGCCACCCTCGGCATCCACAGTGAAGGCCTTGGGCAGGACGTGAATGATTTCTCGGTTGGCGGGCATGGCAACTGCCCGGGCGGCATCTAGTACGCGGTCAACATCTTGTTGGGTAATTTCGCCGTCGGGGCGCGAGACCGCAATGACACCTTTTGAGCTGGTGGTTTCGACGTGTGCGCCACCCAAGCCAACAATCGCCGTCTTGAGTGGTTGCTGGGTGATACGCTCACTATCTTCGAGGACAGCTGAAATAGCCGAGACGGTCTCGCCAATGTCGACTACCTGGCCACGCCGAATGCCGCTGTTGCTGACGCGGCTCATGCTGACGATTTCGAGACCAGTGTCGCCAAGTCGTCCGACGGTCGCCGCTACCTTGGTGGTGCCAACGTCGAGTCCAAGGATCAGCTCATTGTGGGCCATGTACTCCCCTCGCCTATGCATGCTAGCTCTGGCCAGTATAGCGGCAGTTGGATTGGAGTGGCAAGGACGAGTAGGTTTGGTACAGTGTGTAGGTACTGGAGGGATCATGGCTGGTAAAAAACACGAGTCGGTGTTGCTCGAACTGTGGGAGTCGGTGTACGGCGCGGTGAGTCCAGATCGGACCGAGCGAGCGAATCAAGTGCATGAGCTCTACCATAGCTTTCGAGCGAAGTCGTTGGCTCGACGCCGGCCGATTGATGTGTTTGCCGACAAAGTCATTGGTGCGGCCGGCACGATTCCGATTGTCGAACTGCACATCGTGGTATTTGTGTGTTGGATTCTGATCAATACCGGTGTGCTGCCGGTTGTGCCCGTATTCGATCCCTACCCATTCGGTTTTCTGACGATGATGATTTCGATCGAGGCGATCTTCCTCTCGCTTCTGATTCTGATCGGTCAAAATCGTCAGTCAGTCGTGGCCGACTTGCGTGAAGAGATGAACTTTCAAATTACGGTTCAGTCGGAGCAAGAGGTGACGAAGTTGTTGAAATTAGTCAAAGAGATTCACGAGCACCACGGGTTAGCGCTTAAACGAGATAACGAGCTTGAACGGATGACAAAGAAGCTCGATACCTCAAAGCTTGAAGCCCAGATCGAACACGAATTTGAAGCCACAGAGCATGGTGGATCAGTGGTAGTCAAGAAGAAGATTACGCGACGTCGTTAGTCCATTGGCCAGCGTCGTCATGATCGTGGCCAAGTAGGTGTCGTAGACCATGCTCGAATAAGCCAAGGAGTTCGGCTTCGAGCGTCTCACCAAACCGGCCGATTTGGCGGATTGCTTGTGGCAGCGAGATAACAATAGTACCCAAATGAAGCGGCGTCTCGGTGTTCATCGGCAGGACAGTCCCCTGTTTGCTATCGATCGCAGTTGGCAGTGAAAGCACGTCAGTTGTTTTGTCTATGCCACGATGCGTCTGGTTTAGCGTCTGCATCTGCTGATCGTCAGTTACTAGTAGTTCAACGACTGCGTCTTGGAGGTTTGTTGGATGATAGTGTGCAAACACCGCTTGGAGTTGCTGCTCCACCAGAACAGCCGCGATTGGGAGCGGCTGTTCTTCAAGAATATCGACGGTCAAATGAGGAGCTTGGTTAGGCACCGAGTCGTTCCTTGACGAGCTTTGAGACGAGCGAGCCATCGGCCTTACCCCGAGTTTCGGGCATCAGGGCGCCCATCACCTTACCCATATCGCTTGCAGTAGAAGCGCCGGTTTTGGCGATGGCTGCCTCGACGAGTGGCACCAGCTCCGCTTCGGACAGCTGGGCTGGTAGATACTCGGCAAGCATGGCTGCTTCGGCAGCTTCTTTGTCAGCCAGTTCTGGACGGTTGCCGGCACGGAACTCGGCTTCAGCATCACGTCGTTGTTTCATCTCGCGGCCAATGACAGCAATTGCCTCGTCGTCTGACAGCTCGTGGCCGAGCTCAATCGACTTGTTCTTGAGCGCTGATTTGGTCATGCGAAGCACCGAGAGCTTGTCGGCATCACCGGCTTTCATGGCGGTAATCAGGTCTGCTTCAATGGTGGTTACGAGCGACATGGACTTCCTTAGTATCCGCGTTTGACGCGTTTTTGAATGGCTTTTCGGCGGGCCGATTGGCGGATGATGGTACGGGAGGTTCGCTTTGTGCGGTAACGGCGCTTTTTGACCTCGGACAGGATGCGACTCTGTTGGACCTCGCGGAAGAAACGACGAAGCACGACGTCGAATGACGCAGAGCGTGGTTTTCCGTCTCGGTCCCGGTTGTCGCGGCTATCTTGGAATTCTGGATTCAATGCAATTCACCTGCCCTTCGGAAGACAACCTTGAAGGTTGCCGTGATTGAGGAACTATACCATCGAACCGAGGCGCTGTCCACCGAGAAGGTGGAGGTGGATGTGATCAATCACCTGGCCGCCATGGCTGCGGGTATTGAAGACCAATCGGTAGCCATCGTTACTGATGCCCAGCTTTTCAGCTAGTGATTGAGCAGTTTTGATCATGTGGCCAACAATATGCTCATCACCTTCGGCCAAGGTCGCGGTGCTCTCAATGTGCCGTTTCGGCACAATCAGTACGTGTACCCGCGCCTTGGGAGCAATGTCGTCGAAGGCCACTACCATATCGTCGTTGTAGCGCAGCTCTGTGGGCCGTTTTCCGCTAGCGATACTACAGAACAAACATTTTTCCATAGGTCTATCATATGGGAGTGAAGGAATTGAGGCAAGAAAAAAGGACGCGAAGTGCGTCCCATATAATTTGATAGTAGCATTTGTGTCTACTTGCTCACTGCTGCGAGTGTTGCGTTGTAGTATCGATTGCAAGATGCGTACAGTTGCGGTGAGTGGTAGAACGGATTGTCCGCATGTCCATTGTGTGTTGGCGAGTATTCGTAGGCAAACGCTGTCAATGCTTCAGCTAATTTCCAATGTACATCACTCGATTCGGGGCAGGCCGCCGCTCCAAAGGAGATATAGCCTTTGCTTAGTTTTTGGGCATGAACGAGGTCGCCGATGAGTTGGTTTGCGGAGATTCGATAGCAGCCACCGTATTGTTGTACATACAAGTCAGGGTTAATCAACAGGTCTTCCGCAAGCAGTGTGTACATAAGGGCAGAATGCCATTCCCATGCCATGCAGCCGTCTCTGATTTGTATTGGTTCTACAGGTAAGGGGTTGACCAGAAGTGTGAATCCCAACGGTGACTTGTCGACCTCTTTCGAGACCGAGCAGAAGAAGCGGGCCTTGCTAGATCCCAGGCGGACGTTGAGTTGACTTAACCCCCTTTTGGATCCAAGCATGGCGATTGCTTCGAGCAAGATAGTTGGAATGCTGTCATTTTGGCGATTGAACTCTTCGAGTCGTAGCCGTCGTACGTTCAATCGTTTCGGCGACTCTACGAGCAGTCGACCAAGCTTTGTTGACCACAGGTCTTTGTATTCGGTGTGCCACTGGACCATGGCATGTACGTGACCCTCGGTTGTAATAGCTGGAATTGTTTGCGCGCGCATTGTTAATGGATACCTCTCCTAAAATGAACCGCTACCCAAGAGTTGAGTAGCCACGGCAGCTTACGCCAAACCTGTTAATTTGTCAAGATTCAGCGTTTTGACCGGATGTAGTTAACCCAGTGAGTTTTCATCCACTTCTTTTGAAATGCCAGCGTCTCGCCAAGGCCGCGGATCTTGAGTTCTTTGTCGACCACGCCCCCTTTGTGTGGGTGGTTGAATTTTTGGTAGAGCGGACTTGAGAAGCCGTGCGCGTAGTGCGCCAGCTCGTGAGCAATGACAGCTTGGATAACCTGTTCGGGAATTGTGAGATCCTTGAAGTAGCTAGTGATGGTAATGATGCTCCGCCGCTGGGTGGTGCCGTCGTGGTGCTTGACTGGCTTTCTCCCCCACTTGATTGAGCCCAAGCGGGCTGCTGCGGGCCGGCCAAATGTAATCACCACATCATTTGGCTGCTCGATATCCGAAAAATGCCGGTACCAAAGGTGCGCCAGCTGATCCTGTAGCCACTCGTTGTCACGAATTTCTACCGCAACGTTCACACTCTATCTATAGCACAAGTGCGTTACTTGGTTGGTGGGTTGTAGTAGCTGGCATCCCGCAGATTTTCAGGTAGAAAGCCAAGGTTAGTTGTGCTGTCGCCGTCGTGCTCTGGCCAGTGGTAGCCTTTGCCATAGCCCTGCTCCCGCATGAACTTTGTGGGGGCATTGCGGAGGTGCATAGGGATTGGATCAAGCGTCTTGGCTTGGACATCGTGCAGCGCCTCATCAATCGCTCGGATGACCGAACGACTCTTTGGTGCAGTGGCTAGGTAGGTGACGCACTGGGCAAGCATGATCCGGGCCTCGGGCATGCCAATCATGTGGACGGCCTGCATGGTATTCGTAGCAACGACGAGTGCTGTTGGTA
>JBBUCD010000037.1:0-5827 GCA_038057955.1 Patescibacteria group bacterium
GTTTACGGCGTGGACTACAGGGGTATCTAATCCCTTTCGCTCCCCACGCTTTCGTTCTTGAGTGTCAGTACCAACCTAGTTAGCTGCCTGCGCCATTGGTGTTCTTGGCGATATCAACGCATTTCACTGCTACACCGCCAATTCCGCTAACCCCTGCTGGACTCCAGTCTTGCTGTCTTTCGTGCGAACTCCAAGTTGAGCCTGGAGATTTAACACGAAACGAACAAAACCACCTACGAACTCTTTACGCCCAATAATTCCGGATAACGCTTGCACCCTACGTATTACCGAGGCTTCTGGCACGTAGTTAGCCGGTGCTTATTCCCCTGGTACAATCATAATTTTCCCAGGGAAAAGGAGTTTACAACCCGAAGGCCTTCATCCCCCACGCGGTGTCGCTGGATCAGGCTTTCGCCCATTGTCCAATATTCCCAACTGCTGCCTCCCGTAGGAGTATGGGCCGTGTCTCAGTCCCATTGTGACTGGTCGCGCTCTCACGCCAGTTACCCGTCATAGCCTTGGTAAGCCATTACCTTACCAACTAGCTGATGGGGGCAAGGCCGCTCCTTACGCGAAAAAACTTTCCCAATTAGAGTATTACCTCACATTGGATATCAGGTATTACACCACCTTTCGGTGGGCTATCCCTGACGTAAGGGCACGTTCCTTGCTTGTACTCACCCGTCTGCCACGCAACTAAATGCGTTCGACTTGCATGTGTTAGGCACACCGCCAGCGCTCATCCTGAGCCATGATCAAACTCTTCAAAAAGTGTCGGGATATCGTTCCTCGACGACGCTCACTTACCTAGTGAGAAAGGCTCGTTTCTACAATCAATTGAAAAACCAATTACCATTTGATTTTGATAATGCTTGGCGTCTAGTTTGAAAGGTCAGCTGGGGCAACAAAAAACGATGCAGTGCACCGTTAGGGTACGAACTGCACAATGTCTGCCGGCTGTTTAATTGGTATTCCGCATAGGAAACCTCACTAGCGGGAAGTGTATAGGAGTACGCCAGGTATTGTCAACACTTTTCCCCAACAAGATACTTGACCGGAAATATGTAGTCGAAGAAACGCTCTAGGCGAGGCCGACTTTTCGCTCGACAACACCAATGCGATGCTGGAGATCTGGAACGGGACTCGCCCGGTCAATGACTGCCTGGTTAATCTCGGCCAAGTCGGTAATCTCACGATTAATCCTGGTGACAATTCGATCTTCCGATGCGAGCACAATCGCTTTCACTTCTTCCATCATTTCCGACTTGGCAAGCTGGATCTTTTCATCAATGATTGTCGGCACCCGTTCATCGATAATTGCAGGTACCCGTTCGTCAATACTCGCATCGACAATTCCCTTAATAGCCTCTAAATCCTTTACATCGAGCATCGCCAACTCCTTTTCGACCACTCTACTACAAACTTTCCCGCTTGTCCGAGAGCTTGAATTCGAGCTCGCACGGGCAATTCGCGTAGTTGGTTTGCATATCTTCAATCAGCAAATCCTTGACCTCCAACGGATAGAGTAAGAGTGGTTTCAGTTGTGATGCGTCGTGCCAGACGGGATTAAACGATTGGGCGCCGTGTTCAGCACCTGTCTTCATCATCTCCATCTCATTTCCCTCGCCCAGCTTTGGATCGCCGGAAACGTGATTGCAGAGGTAGAAGTACTGCTGTTCACCGGAATCGTACGTGAGATGGTAGAGCAACTTGTCGACCACCACCTCCATCGACGCCTCTTCGAGTATTTCACGCAAGACTGCCAACTCTGGCGTCTCGCCCTGTTCGACCTTGCCACCTGGAAAGACGTAGTACTCCTTCTCACCACTCATCCGATGCATGAGCAGAATCTTTCCCTCGTGCATCACCACCGCCACTGCCCGGATTTTAGTTGTTGTCTGTTGCATTGCTGCCTTTCCGTCGCCGTTCCCGTTCCTGCATGTACAGTGCTACCTTGGCAATCTGCTCATCACGGAAGTACGGCACACCATGATGGCCAAACTTCTCTGCGAGCAAGACGATGATATTTTCACTCTCCAAGAACACGTTCTGTCTCACCGCCTCGGACCGTTGCTGCTGAGCATCCATCCCCCGTACTTTTGATTCAGCCGGAATAATCTGATCAACCTCAAAAACCGTGTCCTTTGTGCCTTGCACCAGTACGATTGGCATCTTCAACACCTTCGCACGTTCATTCAGCCGAGCGGCGCTCACCGCTTCCTGCTGTATCCGCTCGGCAAACTGTTTCAAGCTCGATCCAAACAGCTCTTTCCGATACGCCTCAACAACGTTGACGCCAGATCGGATCGCTTTGGCGCTGGATTGCAGGACCTCCTTCACATCCCAACGGGAAACAAGCTTTTGTATATCTGTGAGCAGTACCCGCTTGACCTCGCCAGCCAGTTCCTTCGTGACAGTCTTTGTTGTCTCCCAGCCACTCTCTTTCACCAACTTCTGAGCAATCTGCGTGCTGTCTTGCTCATATAAGCCAGCTGATCCAAGCAAAATCATACCCTTAATTGTAATGTTAGGATGTTGGGTTTGAATAAGGTAGGCAAGATCAATACTCTTGGCTCCACCCAACGAATTACCGACAAGCGTCAGCTCGGTAATGCCTTTTTCTACAACCAGCTGACGAATCGCCTCGGCCTGATGTAGCAAATCATCCTGTTCGCCAACGTTCACCTCTTCTTTGCGACTCGTCATCACAATGGCCGGCACTTGCTCGTAGTTGGCCAGGTGCTGAGAAAGTCCCGCTGCCGTGCCAGATTGTGCCTCAATGCCCACACCGGGCAAAAAAAGCACGACACGATCAGGCGGCTCCTGCCCTTCTATTTGTGGCACACCTTCAGGAGTAAACGTCTTCCACTCAACAGCCACCTTGCCACCTTCCGTATCAAACTCTTTTCTGCCAACTGCCGCCCTCGCATCTGATTCTTGGCCAGCTTCAGGAGTTGGCACGCCCATCTCAGCCTCACTCAACCCATGTGCGAACTCATTCATAGCTCCTCCGATTGCCTAATTACTATACCCGCTAGAAGAAAAAGGACAAAAAAAATAGGCCGGCATTGCTGCCGACCTTCTAACTCTCCCTTTTACAGATTATCTGGAAATCAGGAAATACTGATTCCAATAGCTCTACGAGTTCCTTGCCCTCACGGCCTTCTAGATCCGTTGGCCGCTGGAGTTTCAAAAGCCTAGGCTCAAACACATTTGCTGCAGGCTCTCTGAAAGTGAACTCGAGAGTCTTCTTTTCTCGATTAAAACCATAGACGTTTCCCGCCCCTACAAGGTTTTCTCGAGCAAATGCATTGAGATCTGGTCTGTTATATGTACTCCATGCGCTCCCATCCTGCATTGCGTACGCCAAACAGAAGAGCTCAGACCAATCCTGAAAGATCGGCAAACACATATAAACTGCGAGAGGGCGCTTAATTACAATGAATCTTGCCGCCTTATACTGACAATCACTTTTGAATCGTTCAATCATGACATAGTTCGGATCAACCTGAATGAACGAATCGCCTTTTTGGAAAAAAATGACCTTTGACATAATACACTCCTACGTCCGATGCCTTGTTGCATCTAGACCGGATTACAATTTGTAAACTCTACCGTTTCGTCCTTTTGTAGGACTCATCAGATCCGGTCAAACCGGAATGACGGTGGCAGATGCGCTCTGCCGAGCGGAGCCTTGTGGCTCTTTATTTTTAGTAGTGTCGACATTGAGACTCTTCGAGGTCAATTTCGACATTCGTCAAAGTACCAACTTCCTTCTCCAGGAAGTCGATAATTTGCTGTTTCGTTGCGCGTTGCAACCAAGCGAGCTGCTCCTTGATGGTTACCCATTCCATCATCCAAGGAGCCCAGCTAAACCAGTGTCCATGCCAACAGAGATGAGGCTTGGCTTCTTGCAACCTCTCTGTTGTTGACCTCTTCTCTAAGAGTGTGGCTCTCAAAGATTGAGTGTGGTCATCCCAACAGATATAGATCTTGCCATATCCCTCTAGTTGAGCACCTAAAACGATTGCGCTGTAGTTATTGGACATGTGCATGTCCTCCGTTCGAAAATTATGCCTTTCGCATGCCGCTGTGCGGCTTCTTCTATATAGATAGGAAGGGCTTGCTACTGCCCGATCCAGCCTATGTGGCTGGCGGTACCCTGGGCGCATATTCCCCGGGTAGCCTTTTCTCCTGGTTTGAAAGCTTTTCTTGTCTATTACGCTCTCTGTGATCTGTATCTAAGCTCTAGCGTAACGGCACCACTATACCAAGAAAGGACGGTATTGTCAATGATTTAACACGATATTATATAGCTATATTTCTGTACTGAACCTATACATTGCCACTATACCTGTTGACAAACCAATAAACGTCGTAGTATAATGACGATAATATGAATACAGAAACTATCCTCCTCCAAGCCGGATTCGATGCCCGGGAAGCCAAGGTCTACGTGGCGCTCTTAGAGCTAGGTGAATCAACCGTCCTCCCCCTCTCTAAGAAGGCGGGTAT
The DNA here is from genome assembly GCA_038057955.1 of Patescibacteria group bacterium. Lineage (GTDB taxonomy): Bacteria > Patescibacteriota > UBA1384 > JACPKC01 > JACPKC01 > JBBUCD01. The sequence continues at coordinate 4,516 of JBBUCD010000037.1, forward strand.
TAAGCGCACCTACTGCTACGACATCCTCGCTTCCCTGCAAGAGAAGGGCCTCGTCTCGTTCATCCCCCGCAACGGCCGTCGTCGCTACAGTGCCGAGCCACCCGAGACGATCAAAGCGCTACTCAAGCAGCGTCTCGATACCTTCAGTGAAGGGCTGTCCGAACTCAAGTCGATCTACAATAAATCCGACACCAAGCCGGTTGTCCGATTCTACGAAGGGGTCGAGGGCATTAAATCGGTCTACGAACAGCTCATTTCGGTCAAATCCTTCGATGCTATCTCTTCCCCAGATCAGCTCTATAGGTATTTAGGTGATTATTTCGAAGATTTCGCGAAACGGGCCATCCAAAAGAAAGAACGGATCCGAGAACTGATCGCTGGTCCAATCCCCGAAGTCTCGTACTTACAGGAATACGAGGGCTCCGAGCGCTGGCAGTGGAAGAAGCTCCCCGAAACGGTTTCGATCACTACCGATATCCTCCTCTTCGAAAACAAGCTGGTCATGATCTCCTACGGCAAGCAGCTCCATGCGATCGTCTTAGAGGGATCCGCCATCGTCGACACCCATAAGCAGCTCTTCGAGCTCCTCTGGAACCAAGCCGACCAAGCAGCCACCCGCACCTTCACCGCTAAACAGTCCGGTTCCTTCGAAGACGAGGAATAAAAAAGCTGGCATCGCTGCCAGCTTAAACTGTATTTTTGAGTAGTTAGGACTCAGCTGCGCCAAGTCGACGCAGAATGTCGTCCATCAGTGTTTTGATATTGCCGATGCGAACCTCATCAACGCCTTCATCATGAAGGATGTCGAGCGAGGCCTTTGCCTCATTGGCAAGCCGTGGTTGGTAGTAGCCATCCGCCTGGTGGCGGCTAGCCTCGTGAAACATCAGTGCAATCTCACGGTATGGGTAGAGCTGCTGATCTTCGTCGAACATCTCCAGAAATTCAGCGAGCCTCTGCTCCAAAACTCGCTTAGCCGTGTGTCCGAGAAACCAAATCACTCCATAAATACAGAGTGCACCGCACAACAAAATGTAAATGGTCGTCAATGACGGCGTCACTTGCTGCACCCTTGGAAGATGCTGCGCAGTTCAGTAATTGAGCTGATCGTGTAATCTGGTTTCCGGTGGGTTGGTGGCCCTTGGGTGGCATACTTGCCACGCTTCAACCAAATCGTAACGGTCTGGTTAAACCAGCCCCAATGGAGGCACCGGCCGTCAACAGTCCGGTCGCCAACCACCGCAATCTGGTTGGCGGGAATCGCGTGCGCACCCTCACCACGAAGCCTGGTTAACACCTTAAACTTCGAGGACTC
>JBBUCD010000038.1:0-9144 GCA_038057955.1 Patescibacteria group bacterium
GTACGGGTCGTCGCGTTCGACGTGCTGGATACACTTGTCTGTGTGGCCGCGGGTGTTGGCTGTGGCTTTGGTTGGTGCTTCGGCGGCTGTGTGTGGGCTGAGGCGGTGCTGGTTGCAGTAGCGGTGGAAGCAGTGGCACTCGCTCTGGACTCGGTGGTATCGGTTGAAGAAACCGAGATCGAGGTGGTGTGCGGGAGCGCACTGGATGCATCGAAAGAACCGGCAGTAGCACTAGCAGATGCCGTGGCACTACCTGCCGTGGCTGTCGCACTCGCTGTTGCGCTGGCAAGAGCGAGCGTTGGTGTCGCTACGAGAGTCAGTACGAGGAAGAGTACATGCATGGAGATCCTTCTTCCCCCTCCTGGCAAAACTGTATGCAATCTACCCGTGGCTGGTCAGCCCGTCAATCCTCTTGGCACCCGCTGAAGTGAAATGCATAAGCAATGAGGCGACCACTCTGGTCCGAGCAGCGGAGCTCGGCTGGTGAGAGGTAGGTTCGTGTGTGGATGAGCTGATATGGTCCGGGGGCCGAGATCCGGGTAATGGTTTGGCCGGCTTGCTCCTTAACATCTTTTCCTTGAAAACCGAGCGGAACAGGCCGTCCATTGAGTGTCACAACAAGCTCAAGTGGCCGTGCATCCGAGGTTTCAGCTATAAGCGTAGCCTCAAAGCCAGAAAAAACCACGGAGATATAGCCGTTCGTGGGTGCGCTATCGGCACTATTGTGACTAACTGAGTCTTCGGTCACTGTCCATCTGCCGTGCAGTGCCGCTCCAGGATGTCTGGGCAGTAGTGGGTCAACATAATTTGTTGGTACGTTTGTAGCTCGAGAGCGGTTTTTGAATGTCCCTCGTTGATGGCCTAAATGGGTTTCTGAACTAGCTGGATAGCATGTCAGACCAAGTTTATGCTGATGGCTTGGCGGTGTAATTGGAGGTAGTTCTTGGGCGCCGTGGCGCAGTAACTGTAGCTGAATCGACTCTTCGAGAGCGGGTAGATCTCCTTCTCCGATTTGGTCAATAATAATCGTTCCAGCTGGATCAACCACAAGTTGTCTTGGCCAGTAGTGGTTTGTGTAGCGCTGTACACTTTGATGTGTTGGGTCGTGAATGATTGGCCAGCTGATAGCAAGTTCTGCCAAGGTTGCAGCAAGTACTGCAGGGTCGCGCTCAAAATTGAATTCAGGACAATGGATGCCAATGACTACAAGGCCTTGGTGTTGATAGGTTTGCCACAAGCGGGCGATCTGTGGCAGTACCTTTCGAGAAACTGGACAGCTTGCTGTCCAGAAATGGATGACGACGGGCTGACCGCTGCTCGACAGGTCCTGCAAAGAGAGTGGCACGCTATTGAACCAGCTGCCTTCAGCGAACGCTGGTGCGGTTAAACCAACAAGGCTGTCATAGGTCGTAGGCACGGTGATACTCAATGGTGAAACCGTGGCTGACTCTGCTTCACGATTTGTATAGCTTCATCAAGATCATCAGTGAGTGTCCAAATGCTCAGGTCACTTGCGTCGATGGTTTGGTGTTTTTCAAGTAACGAGGTTCGCATCCAGGTAGTCAGCGGTTCCCAAAAATCTACTCCATACAGAATGATTGGAATGCTCTGTTGAATCTTCTTTGTTTGAATTAAGGTAAGAATTTCAAACATTTCATCGAGTGTTCCATAACCACCGGGGAAGTAGACATAGGCTTGCGAGGCGAAGGAGAGCATGACTTTTCGGGTGTAGAAATGTTGAAAAGCGATTGACTTGGTCACGTATGGATTGACCCGTTGCTCCATCATGAGCTCGATGTTTAAACCGACCGAGGGGACGTCGGCCGCCTTCGCGCCCTCATTGGCTGCCTCCATGATGCCCGGGCCACCGCCAGTAATAATCGTAAAACCTTCGGCGCCAAGGCGTGAGGCTAAGTCTCGGGCTGCGACGTAGTATTTGTCGCTTTGGGGTGTACGAGCCGAGCCAAAGAAGCTGACCGTTTTGTCGAATTGGGCTAAGAAGTCGAAGCCATCAACAAACTCAGCCATAATTCGAAAGATCCGCCAATTTGGATCATGTTTCCAATCGAATTCGTCATGGTTGCCTGGTTGGTAGTCCACGATCCCTCCAGGTTTTCTAGGACGGCGTGTCAGTCAGGCCGATTTTCATGCCCAACAAGCCGCCAATTGCGGCTATCGTTGTTACGGTGCCACCCTCGAACGTAACGCCTGAATAGGCAACGTACGCCAGTGCCAGAAGACCAATACCCACCACAAATGAGAACCATTTTGCTGCCATGTGCGGATTATACCGTGCTTGGCACGAAGATGCGACTGTATGATCCCGATCCGCTGATTTCGTATCCCGGTACTGAGGCGGGGATAAGGGCTGTTGAGAATACCGAAAGCGGTAGCTCGGTACTGGCACCGCGAAGTGTCAATTGGCCGCTAATACAGGTGATAATCTCGAAGGAATGAGTGGGCTGATGCGTGACTGTTTTTTCAACAGTCCAACGTTCAACTCTAAACTGTGGACAGTCAATGAGCACCTCTCCGTCGGAACTTTCTAAGGGCAAGGGTGTGACGAGTGATGGTTGCACGTCACTTGTATTCAGAGAGCTGAGTGCTTGTTCGATTTGGAGAGGACGAGTTGCCTGGGTCACCTGATCAACTCGCTGCCAATCGTAGAGACGGTAGGTTGTATTTGAGTTTTCTTGGATTTCAAGCATCAGGCAACCGGCTCCAATCGCATGCAGGCGACCTGATGGTACAAACATGCAATCGCCTGATCTAACAGGAATGGTATGTAGGAGTGGTTGGAGCGTGTTGTTGGTGATTGCAGACCGTAGCTCGTCGCTCGAGGCTGCAGAGTGCAGGCCAGCCGTTATTGTTGCTGTTCGAGTGGTACCATCAAGAAGTAGCCAGGCTTCGGTTTTCGGTTCCCCATCAGCAGTTTGGATTGCCGGATGAACCTGAACCGAGAGTGACTCTCTCGCATCAAGTAATTTGAGTAGTAATGGAAACTTACCGTTGACGGCTGAAGCTTTGCCAAGGAGCATCGCACCGTAGTCTTTCGTTAGCTGGTGTAGGCTTGTGCCGGCAAGTGGGCCATTGGCAACGACGCTGACGCGATCATCCCCTGGCCGATCGCTGACGGCCCAAATTTCTGCTAAGGGCTGTTCTTGGCTATAACCCGAAACGAGTATTTTCAAACGATTACCACCCCATAGGTAGGACTGCGTCATACCAGTTAACTCGAATTGGAGAGGATAGAGTGGTGTCATGGAGCTAGTCTAGCAAAAGGTTCCCAGAGATCGAAACCTGGTAGGATTGATGTAAACCGAGTACAATCCCTGCATATTCCGGGATCGTCTAATGGCAGGACGTCAGACTCTGAATCTGATAATCTTGGTTCGAATCCAAGTCCCGGAGCCAGAAAAAGCAGTCGCTACGGCGACTGCTTTTTCTGTTTGATCGATACCTTGGTTGCCTCACAGGCCTGGTGTTGGGGTCGGATTGGTCCAGAAATTGGTTGCCTGGTCGGTGTCGTAGCCAGCAACGACGCGTTGCATCGACCAGTCCCTGTCTGCGCCTGGGACTGATGGATTGAAGACAGAGGTATCTTCCTCGTAGCTCATGGCATCAATGGTGGTGCCAGCTGCATTTTTCAGGATAACTCGATCACCATCGTCATCCATGTTGTCTCCGCCAATTCGTTCACCGAGCACGACTTGTGAGGCGACCGGAATGGTCCAGTGTTGCCAGGTTGAGGCATGCGACGTCAGTACAAGGTAGCCTTGGGCTGCGATCGTGGTTCCGGCAGGGATGCTCGTGCAGTCTTCGGTTTCGCACAGCTGCCAGCCAGCCAGATTGACGGCTGCTCCGGTTGGATTGTAGAGTTCCACCCACTCGTTGTCGCGGCTATTACCGTGTGTCGCTGATGTGGTAGCTGTGAAGACTTCGTTGATCACAATGTGATTGGTGGTGAATGGACCACTGGTAAAGTCGACGCCCAAGTACGGTCGTTTGTCGTAGCTATCCGATTCGCGCGTTTCGTACTCAGCAGTTCGGTCTAGAGCGCTATTTGAGGCTAGGTCGCGAATTCCCCATGAACGCAGTGCTTGGGCGCTACAGTCACTCGAGACATCCCATGCTTGCCATACGCCGTCAATCAGGCCGGTTTGGATCGTTGCGGTAGGCAGCAGGGCCATGTCGCCACCGGCTGTGGTCCAGGCGCTTGGGCGTGCAAACCACTGCCAGCTGCTTTCTGTTGGTAAGGCTGTGCTGTTCATTTGCAAGCCTTCATTCCAGGTTGTCTCGTTGGTGCTTAAGCGGAATGCCCCGTGTTGTCGACTTTCAAATGACGGTGCTTGATTCATGTAGAGACCCAGCTGGCATGAGGTGAGCGTTGAGCCAGGTGGTAGCGCCGCAAGGTCGAATCGGGCAATCAGGTGCGTGTTCCGGCCGACCTTTGAGGTAACATTTGCCTCGTCGTGGGTACCCAAGTTTTTCTGGGGATTTTTTTGCTGCAGCTCGTTATCGGCTAGGGCGAACAATCGGACTTGCGGTGTACCTGATGGCGGTGGAGGCGGTGGAGTGATACTGCCAACCGTGATCGTCGTGCTCTGGAGGGTAACCGTGTTACTGATAAACAGCGCGGCCGCATTGCTGCCTACGAAGACGAGGCTTGCACACAGGATGCCGGCAAGCGTTGGTCGGTTAAGCATGGTGTTCCTTTGTTCCCTTACGTTCCGCCTGCCAGTCAAAGAGGGCTCGATGAATGGTAAAGATGTCTTGGTAGGCGAGCAGTAGGATGGGCAAGATCACGAGCAAGATGATGCCGAGTGGTGAGTTTAGAAGCGTAATGACTCTGCCTAGGTAGGGCAGTTGGTACACCACACGTCCTTTTATGTCGCTTGGCAGCACTAGCCAAGAATCACCAACAGGATTCGCATCACCCTTTGTGTGGTAGATGTGCGAATTTTCTACTTGTTCGGCAGCAACTACCCGATGTGTGATTAACTGTCCTCGTTCACCAGGCTGTTCAAAGGTAATAATGTCATCGACTCCAAACGGAGTTGCTTGATTGCGGACAACGAGCAGCGATGAGACGGCGAGCGTCGGCTCCATGCTACCAGTGAGTACGGAATACAAGTGGTAGCCGCCGAAGAGGTTCGTACGCCCTGATAGTGCGACCACGCCGGCGAGAATGAGTAAGGCGATACTGCCTAGTTGCAGGAGTGATCGGATGTATTTCATAAGCTACATAGTAGTTCGCAAGAGCGAACGCTCCACCTTAGGTGGAGCGTTCTACGTACGAAGTACTTATGCTTGTTCGCCAACGAAGCGTGAGTCAAAGGTGCAGCTTGCGCCTTGGGTCGAGTAGGTGTTAGCAAGTCGGGCCTGTATCAGGAGCTGCGCAGTGTTGCCAGGTGTAAGACCTACGGAGTAGTCTGTCGTGCTACTTGCCCACGCAGCGACAGTCTTATAGCCAGTCCACACGGGGGTAGCGGCGCCAACCTGGAACCCGTAGCGGATGTTCAGGGAAGAGCTAAAGCTTGGATCGGCGGCAGTGCATGTAATGTTGCCTGTCGTCGGGATGAAGTCCATGTTGATCGTCGAGGCGCCTGGCGTGACGGCGATGTTGTAGGCTGCGCAATTTGCGACAGGTACAACGGGCGTTGCGAGTGTGCCATCATCGTTGCCAAGGTAAATGGCAATGCCACTCATGACATCTTGATCAACGGCGCCAGGATTGAGACCTGCAAAGCTAATTGCTGTCGTGACGGTATCTTGCCACTGACCACCAGCTGCGGTGCCATCGCAAATCCGCAGATCTGCGCCACCTGTAGAGACAGTGTTTGCTGCAATCGATACCTGGTTGCTGGTAAACAACGCGTACGTAACGCCACCACCAATAACTAACGTTGCCACGAGCGAGAGCAAGCTCCGCCCAATGACCTTTACGTGATTATTCATGCCACCTCCTAATGGATACTTATTAACGATACTCTACCACAACAAACACCGAACAGTATCCACAGCCTTTTGTCGGTCGTGGATTATGTAATTTAGCCAGAGCGCGGTCGTGGGCCAGGTTGATTCGGCTTGGAGAGAACATAGAGTCCCACGAGGAGCAGGATGCCCGTGAAGAGTGAACCTGCAATGAATCGGTTTCGGTAGGTGCTATCTTCGGCAATACGGTTCTTTAAACCCGGTAAGCGGTATTTGTTTTCTTGAGCGTAACTGCCTGTTGGTAGTAAAACAGCGCACATACACAATCCTACTGTTAGGATTGTGCGTCGTGTTGGTGTATTCATGCCCCTCCCGTGGTCGAACCTTAGGCTGCTGCGCCAGCGAGCTTCTCGAATTCGTCCCGCTCAATCGTTTCTTGTTTCAATAATACCTGGGTAATTGTTTCCAGCAAGTCCTTATGTTTTTTGAGTAAGGCTCGGGCAACATCTTCTGCCTGGAGTACAATCCGTTTCACCTCTTCATCGAGCTGCGTGGCAATTGCTTCGGAGTAGTTTCGGTCGCCTTGGATTTCTCGGCCAAGAAAGACATCTTGCTTGTGTCCAAATTGAATTGGGCCAAGTTTTTCACTCATGCCGTAGACTCTGACCATGTCGTGGGCGATTCGGGTTGCCTTCATGAGATCATTTTCGGCACCAGTTGTCGTCTCGTTGAAAATAAGTTTTTCGGCCTCTCGTCCTCCGAGTAATTGAGCAATTTCATCCTCGAATTTACTCTTTGTGACAAGTCGTCGGTCCTCCTCGGGCAAGCTCCAGGTGTAGCCAAGTGCTGAGCCGCGAGAGATGAGCGAAATTTTATGGATTGGATCGTTGTTCGCTAAGAAATGTCCGATGAGTGCATGCCCAACTTCATGGTAGCCAGCAATCTTCTTCTCGGCTTCATTCATGAGTCGACTTTTTCGCTCGGGTCCGATCAGCACTTTCTCGATTGCTCGGTCGAAGTCGGATTGGACAGCCTCACTTCGACTTTCGCGAGCAACCGCGATCATGGCTTCGTTGACAATGTTGCGTAGGTCAGCACCCGATGCACCCGGGGTGGCGCTCGCAATCCGTGCAAAGTTGATGGATTTGGCAACTGATCGTTCGGCACAGTGTAATTTCAGAATCGCGATTCGTTCATCTTTATCTGGCAAATCAAGAATGACGCGACGATCAAAGCGACCTGGTCGAAGGAGGGCTGGATCGAGGACGTCTGGTCGGTTGGTCGCGGCCATAATGATGACTCGGGCGTCGGTTTCAAAGCCATCCATTTCTACTAAAATTTGGTTGAGTGTTTGCTCACGCTCGTCGTGACCACCACCCATGCCAGTTCCACGCTGTCTGCCGATAGCGTCGAGCTCGTCAATGAAGATGAGCGCTGGTGCATTCCGTTTTGCTTTGGCGAAGAGGTCGCGGACGCGAGCAGCACCGACACCGACAAACATCTCGACAAACTCAGAGGCAGAGAGCGAGAAAAATGGCACATTCGCTTCGCCAGCAACTGCCTTGGCGAGGAGTGTTTTCCCAACGCCGGGTGCACCAACCAGGAGGACGCCTTTCGGGATGTCGGCACCGATCGCCTTGTACTTGCCTGGGTTTTTGAGAAAGTCGACCACCTCAATCAGCTCCTGCTTTGCTTCGGTTGAGCCGGCAACATCACCAAAGGTAACCGTTTTCTTGCCATCGAAGAGTCGCGCCTGGGTTTTGCCAAAACTCATGGCTCGCATTGATCCGGCTTGTGCCTGCCGCAGTACAAACCAGAGTAGTCCGGCAACAAGTAGGAAGGGCAGGAGTATCGAGATGATTGAGCTTGCGAGAGCACCGCTTGAGGGATTTTTGACGTCGATCGAAACTTTCGAGGGGGTGATGCCATAGTCGTTTAAGCCCACGCCAGCTTCTTTGTAGGCTCTGAGTTTTTCACCATCAGTCAGTTCGGCAAGTATTTGGTCGTTGTCGACGTGGATAGATTTGACCTGGTTATCGTCGACCAAGGTCGCAATTTCCGAAATGCTCGATTCTTTTGGCTCGGTACCGGAGTCTGAGAGAAAACCGTACAGCAAGAATCCGCCGAGCGCCAGCAGAATGATCATAATAATGGAGCGGTTGAGCGTTGTGTTCATAGGGGTGCCATGATGAGTCTATTACTTACGGTAAGTCCTAGTTGGCTTCGCCAAACACGGACAAGATTTCTTTTTTGTTGTAAGGATTTCGCGGAAGCGAAATCTGGTGGCTCCGGGAGGATTCGAACCTCCAACCTTCGGCTTATGATGCCGCTGCTCTAACCGTTGAGCTACAGAGCCAGATTGGCATCAACGAATACACTGTTTTGAGATTGGAAACTATTTGGGTGCGGGGTCAGGAGTTGCACCTGAGACTGAGGCTTATGAGACCTCCGTGTTAACTACTACACTACCCCGCAATCGACGGCGATTGTATCAGATGGGGTGTGGTGAAGCAATCCAGTTTAGTTGCTATGCCCAAGAGGGGTCTGAAACCAACGCGTCCATGTGAGGGCATTTGTACTTGCTTGTTCAAAGGCGGTCGGGGGGCTTTCTTTCGTGGAGACATCTGATCGAACCGCGGGAACGGTCGTTGGCTCAGGGTCAGTATTGCCTGGAACAAGGACAACGGTTTCTCCTGGTCGTTGGAGTCCGAGTCGGCGCTTCGCCTCTAGTTCTTGGTACGTTCTGCTTTTGTAGTAGACAATTGTATTCTTCAGATAAGCGGTATGGTTTGTGAGTCGAGTGATTTCTTGTTTGAGTGTTCGAATTTGCTGGCTGGTGGTGTAGTTTGTCTGAATAGCCCGACCCAAGTTCAGCAAAATATAAGCTATGCCAAGGGCGAAAACGGTTCTTGTTAGCACCAAACTTAGTAGTTGTGATCGGCTACGCATGAACCTCAGTATAGCAAGTGTCTTTAGAAGACAAGCAACAGGGCCCATTTGCGGGCCCTGTTGCTTTGGTAGCAGCTGGATTCTACCAGCGACCACCAGGTCGGTTTGACTTTTCTCCCTTATCCGATTTTTTCGGCGGTTGTTCCTCCGTTCGGATTGGTTCGGGCTCATCATAATCTTCTGGTCGAGCTGTCCACCACTGGTAGCCGTAGTAGCCTCCAAAACCAGCGGCTGCAGCAACTAAGACGATTAACAAGGTAA
>JBBUCD010000039.1:0-6993 GCA_038057955.1 Patescibacteria group bacterium
CGGTCGACTGGCTGAGTGTCACGAGCGCTGGCGCTACCTGCAGCACCTGCTTGCGCTTGCCGGCCGTGACCGTACCGCCGCCCCGAAACTCCTTGACAGAATTCCAGGTACCACACGAGCCACACTTCCCAACCCACTGGCCGGTCTCATTCCCGCATTCGGTACAGACATATACTGCTGATGCTGTTTTCGCCATACGGTCATCCTAGCAGATCAACTCTCTTACCTCCCTACTGACTTGCTATGATGATTCATAGCCAAGGAGGACTGATGACGAAACTGATCGCGGCAATATTAGTTACGGCAGCATTGAGTGGACTGATCACTTACACGGTGATGCAAGACAAGGCACTTGATAACCCGCCACTGTCATTCCAAGAACAGCTGTCGCAAAACGAGCTGACTGTCACTGAATCAATGCTTGCGAAAGATCTCTTGCAGCCGGCTTTCGGCGAGGTAACACTCGTTGGCATCGCGCAGACCAATAACTGTAGTACGTCTGCAAAGGGATGTTTTGGCGATCGCAGTCTGACCGAAGAGGAATTTGCGGCCTACACCGGCCGAGGGCCACAGATCTCACTCCTCGTCTATGAGACAGAACTACCGATCACTGCCGATCAAATCAAGCAGCTGAAGCTGGCAATGAATGAGATGTCGTACTCTCTCATGGAAACTCGCGAAAATACATCTGCAGCTGTTGTAGACGACGGCACGCAGCCGCTTTACAGCCTAGATGTCTCAGTCGACATCGGCGACACTCAAATCCGCGCTGTCATCCGACCGATACAGTAGTTACGCTGCGAGCTCACTCACCTTCGTCCAATTGACCACCTGCCACCAGGCTTCGATGTAATCTTTGCGCTTGTTTTGATATTTCAAATAGTAGGCGTGTTCCCAGACATCCAAACCCAAGAGTGGCGTGTGGCCGGCCATGAGTGGACTGTCCTGAAGCGGCTTGGCGTACATAGCTAATTTGCCTGTTTCATCTTTGACCAGCCAGGCCCAGCCGCTGCCGAAACGAGACGTCGCGGCATCGGAAAACTGCGTCTTGAACTCGTCCATACTGCCAAATGCGGCATTGATCGTCTCGGTCAATTCGAAGCTCGCTTCTCCACCTTGCCCCACAGGAGCCATTACTTCCCAAAAAAGCGAGTGGTTGGCGTGGCCACCACCGTGGTTGGTGACTGCTCGGCGAATGTCTTCTGGTACCTCGTTAATGCGTCGTAGTAGTTCCTCGATGGTCTTCGGCGCATGCTCCTCGTGACCAACCAGCGCAGCATTCAGCTTGTCGACGTACGTCTGATGGTGCTTGGTGTGATGGATCTCCATCGTTTGGGCGTCGATGACTGGTTCGAGTGCATCGTAGGCGTAGGGTAGTTTTGGTAACTCAAATGCCATGTTCTTCTCCTTGCTTCGTTTCTGTTGTTGGTACTAGTATCCCCTCTTGTTTAAGTTCTGCAACTGGCTTGAGATCATCCATCATCAGCTGGACTACCTGGTGGCCATTCCATGAGTTGAATTCGAGCGTACCAAAAACACCAACGACTGCCCCAACAGGACAGTGTTCGACCAAGTGGCTGCAGTTAAAGCCAATTGCCTCGAGGCCAGAGGTAAACCGGAGCTTGACGTGCTGCTTGGCCGCCCCAACCGGCCGGCAGTCGGCGACCGTCAGCGGCCCGACGATAAACTTAGGCTTGGCATTCCCCTTCCCAAACGGGGCAAACCGCAACAACGTCGTCACTAGCTCATCGGTAATCTGCGCCGGCTCAATGAGGAGATCTGCGGTTTTCCGCCGAACTAACTGCTCGGGCGTGAGGTTCTGTTTCGCGTAGGCAATGAATCGATCCCTGAAGGTCTCAAGCTGCTCAACCTTCAGCTGCAAACCAGCGGCCATCACATGTCCGCCATAGGTAATTAGAATATCCTGACACGAATCAATGCCGGCGAGGAGGTCGAAGCCATCGATACTTCGTCCGGAACCCTTGGCGATACCATCCTTGATTGTTAGGACAATGACTGGCCGGTGGTAGCGCTCAACTAGTCGAGACGCTGCCAAGCCAACCACGCCACCACCCCAACCCTCCTGCGCAATCACAATCGCCGAGGCATCTGCGAGTTGCTCGGCATCGACGCGTGCAATCGCTTCTTTGACCACCGTATCTAGCTGCTCCTGACGATTCTGATTCTGCAACTCGGTCTTGGCCGCCAACTCTTGTGCCAACTGGACATCGTCCGTTAACAATAATTCCAGGGCTGAAGAGGCGTGATCGATTCGACCCGGCGCATTGATCCGCGGGCCTATTTGGTAGCCAATTGTCCGCTCGGTGACATCCTCGGCGGCAATCCCAGCTGCCCGATACATCGCCTGCAAGCCGATATTGCGCGTCTGCATCAGTACCTTGAGACCATAGTGGACTATCATCCGATTCTCGCCAGTCAGCGGCATCATGTCGCAGACCGTACAAATAGCTGGCAGCTCCAACCACCACTTGAGTTGAGCCATATTCGGCTTTCCAGTCAGGTTTGCGAGGGCCTGGGATACCTTCCAAGCAACTCCACCACCTGCCAAACCATCAAAGGGGTAGGTAGAATCTGGCAACCCTGGATGAACGACCGCGATCGCATCAATTGGTACACGGTCGGGATCAACGTGATGATGGTCGGTGATAATCACATCAATACCTAGTCCACGCGCTAGACTTACCTCATCCCTGGCAGTAATTCCAAGATCGACGGTAATGACCAGCTGCGCGCCCTGCTCCTTTAAGTAGGCCAGTGCGATCTTATTGAGACCATAGCCTTCACGCTCGCGATCGGGAATGTATGAACGAACGTTGGCTCCATTTGCCTGCAAAGTCTTCACAAGTACTGCTGTGCCAGGGATGCCGTCAGCATCGTAATCGCCGTAGACGTAGACCAATTCCTTAGTTTCGATTGCTCGTTGGATTCGTTCCAACGCAACCTGAATGTTCGGCAGGAGCATTGGATCGTGGCTATCTCGCTCGTAGTCGGGATTGAAAAATACCTCCCGATCGACAATCCCTCGATTCTCGAGAAGCTGCGTCACAACATCCGCGTTCGTCCGAGGACGCAGCTCCCATTTGACTTGCCCCTGTTGACCGGCGTTCCCCATGCAGGCAGTGTAACAAACTTTACTTGTCTACGTTTTGCTGCGCTGAACGCAGCCGATCAGACTCATCGATACCATCGCCATGCAAATCTTCTACCTGTTTGTCTGTAGGACGTGAGACGGCAGGTGCGGTACTCACTACCGGTGGCAGCTCCTCTGGTAGAGTGGCGGGCGTAATCAGTTCATCTGCCGGAGCCGATGCGACATCTAGCATGCCAGTCTGCTGCTTCAGCTGATGCAAGAGTGCTCGAGTCACTTTCTTGCCATTTTGGGCCGTTGCAGCCAATCCTCGCAGCTGCTCGCGACGGGCGGTTGGATTATCAATGTTGATCAAGACGATCTCTTCTTTGGGACCACCGGCGGTATTCACCGCCAACGTACCCGTGTTGAGAACCAAGTGGCTAATTGGATCCTGTCGAACAATTAAATCGGTCAGATGCTTGTACTCAGCACTCACCGTTTGCTGCGAAAAGAAGCCAACCGATTCGATCACCCGCTCCGTCGTAAAGTAGTAGTGGTAGGCAACACGAAAAAATAAGCCGAGGCCAATCAAGTATAAGCCAGCGAACAAAATGAGTAGCAGCGCCCCGTTGGTGATGAGCGGCCCAAACAGACCTAGCTGAACTGCAGTGCGCTGCAGAGCTTCTGTTTGGCCAAAACGAAGGTACAGATCAAAACCCAGCACAAACGCGCCAATTAGCACCAACAAAATGGTGTACTTAATCGAGACTCCAAACTGATCAATCACTTCCTCTTGCGGCCGGAGACTAGCTGGTTGATGCATAACGCTATCCTACCCTACTTAAAGTACGCTCGGCCAGAGACGCGAAGATCGACGTACTCATGAATGTCATCGTGGAAATGCTCGAATACTTGCTGGAGTGAGTCAAGCTGTGGTCGTGGAGACCGCGTTGTGTCTAGCAGTACTTTCCAGTTACTTACTGTAACCAGCGTCGCCTCAAAGCTCGTTTGTCCAATCTCAAAATGATCAAGTGCAATCGGAAATTGATCGGTGAAAACTGCGGATGTCTCAGTAATAAACTGCATAAACTGACGGCTCATCATCTTCTTACCCTGAACCACTGGCTCAGCTTGGATATCAACAATCCTTGGAAGCGTACTGACTGTCTCATCCATGTTTGAACCGCTCGCATATTGAAATGCAACACCATCTTTGTCGAGAAGGTAGAGCTCACCACCTCGCTCCCAACGCGCAACTGGCTCGCGTAAGGTAACTGCTACGCGCAAAGTGTTCGGCAGGCCCTTTGAGATACTTAACTCTTCGATCGATGATTGGGCTGACTTGAGTCGTGCCGTCATACCACTCGTTGAGTATGTAAGGATATTCGTGCCACGTAATTGCTCGACCTCTAATCGAACCTCCTCGTTGACGGAGCCAAGTACCTCAATCTGCGTAATCCGAAATGTAGTCGAACCAAATATAACCCAGGCGGCGGTGCCAACCACCAAGAGTGCACAGAAAACTATCCAAAACCACCCTGGCAGGTGTAATCGCATCGGCAGCGTATTCGACGGTGTCCGATGATGGATCTTGGGATTTTGATAGCTTGAACGCCCTAAGCTGGATGTACGTCCGGGAGCGTACAGTGGCTGCGTTTTGAGGGTGGTTGCCCCCCTGCCAAATCGTCTAGGCTGCATCACCCGCTACCCAACGTCGTCCTACCAAGGTAATAGCCGTAGCACCAATGGTCATAAAAACATCTCCAGGTCGCACCAAACTATCAAGCTTTACCGACAAATCCTCAAGACTTCCCACGTATTCACATGCCTTCCCCTGTTGGACAATGGCAGCAACTAATTGGCGTGGATCAACTTCGTCCGCTTCGTCACGGCCCGGCACAGCAAACACATCGGTGATCAGCACTAGATCAGCCTGTTCAAATGCCTGAGCAAAATCATCGAATAATGCCCTCAACCGAGCATGTTGATGCGGCTGGAAGGCAACAACCAGTCGACGATCTGGATATCGCTCTCGGACAGCTTGCATGGATGCCCGAAGCTCTGTCGGATGGTGGCCGTAGTCATCAATAACGACAACGCCGGATCGCTCACCAATCAGCTCTACGCGCCGCGATGCACCTTGAAACGTAGCGAGTGTTGCAAGACTGACCGAGCGATCAATACCCAGTACGTCAGCAACAGCAAGGGCGGCAAGAGCGTTTAACTGGTTGTGCCTGCCTGGTACTACCAACGTCGGCAAAGCATCCACGCCGTAGAGCTTCGATCCCTCCCCGTACGCGAGGACGGTAATGTCGGTACGCCGCACACGTCTGAGCACTGATTGAACCGATGTACTTTCCATACAGGCGATCAGTGTACCACCAGGGCGGACTACCTCGATAAATGACTGAAAGGTGCGCTCAACGTCAGCTAGATCAGCATAAATGTCAGGATGTTCAAACTCGATATTGGTGATGACCGCGACTGACGGAGACAGGGATAGCAGTTTCCGTTGGTACTCGTCCGCTTCAACAACCCACACCGAAGGATCTCCTGATCGATAACCTCTCCCATCCCATTGAAGGACTGGAGCGCCAATGTACACTGTAGGATTTCGACCAGCCGCCTCAAGAATTTGCCCAACCATAGCGGTTGTCGTTGACTTACCATGCGTACCGGCAACAGCAACGACTGTCTCTGCATCCCGCGTCAACTCCTGCAACAACTCTTCGGCGCGCAACGTTGGAATGCCCACCGCCTGTGCTGCCTCAATCTCAACCCAGCCAGCAGAACCTGGCTGGACTGCGGGTGTATAGATTACTCGATCAGCCCCCTCGATATTGGCTGCGTGATGACCCCCATCTTGTAAGTCAGAACCAGTAACTACGTTTCCCTGCAGCCGAACAAGCTCAGATAAACCCTGCATGCCTGAACCCTGAATACCAATAAAGTGATACCGCATACTACCCCCGTTGCTCATCAGCTACCGAGAGTACTAGCTTAGCAAGAACCGTCGCGGCATCGCGTTTTGCAAACTGCTGAATATGCTCAGCGAGTGTAGTTCTTCGATCTGAGTCTCGAATTAGCTCAGTGATAGTTTGCAGTAGCTGATCGCTGGTCAGCGTAGTTTGTTCAAGAACAACCGCAGCTTCCTGCTCGGCAAAGATCGCAGCGTTCTCTCGCTGATGATCATTGGCAGCCGTTGGTAACGGAATTAAAATACTCGGCTTACCCATCGCAGCCAGCTCAAAAATTGTACCGCCGGCTCGAGAGATAACCAAATCAGCCTGTGCAACTAATTTGTGAAATTGAGCCGAGTAACTCACTGGCTCATAATACTGACTTTGGGTTGCCGACCGAAGAGACTGAAAATCATTTTGTCCTGTTATGTGGATGACCCGATAGCGATCAAGTAGCTGTGGCAAAATTTCTTGAATTAGTACATTAATTGCCCGCGCACCCTGCATGCTCCCAGTCACAACAATAACTGCACGATCGTGAGAATAATGCTTTGATGCGAGTTTGAAGAACTCCTCCCGAACCGGTTGGCCGGTAAACACAATTTTGCGATCGCTTTTTTGCGTCAAAAACGTCGGCCTAGGAAAGCTGACTGCAATCTTTGAGGCAAATGGAGCAATCAATCTATTCGCAAGTCCCATGCTCGCATCGGTCTCGTGAAGCACGATCGGGATACGGAGCCACCAAGCTGCCAAGGCTACAGGAAGACAAACATAGCCACCCTTGCAAAATACAACTGCCGGCTGCAATCTACGCAGCGCATCCAGTGCCTCAAATGTCCCTCGAAGAATGGCAATTGGCAGGATAATTGTTTGAAAGCTCCAATACCGTCGAAGTTTTTCAGCCGTTATCTCTAGTATTTCTAACTTTTTTGACAAACCCAT
>JBBUCD010000039.1:7003-13298 GCA_038057955.1 Patescibacteria group bacterium
AATAGCCCGCTCCCCACCACCGGTTTGACCAATGTAGATAATGCGAAGATCAGGCCGAAGCGTCCGCAGCTCGCGCACTACAGCTAAGGTAGGATAGACATGGCCAGCAGTCCCACCACCTGCAACCACGATCGTTGAGGCGCTCATACTGTACTCCTGATTCTTGGCGTGATCGCCCGCGAGACACTTAACAGTAACCCCGTAGCTACCATCATACCCAATAAGGATGATCCGCCATAACTGATAAATGGCAGCGTCACACCAGTTAATGGTACCAAGCCAAGCATGGCACCAATATTGACGAAGGATTGAAAAGCAATCAAGCTTGTTACGCCAACCGCGACATATTTACCGAATGGATCATCAACCTCTCGGGCAATCCGGTACCCACGATATACCACGAACAGAAGAACTCCAAACACGAGCATTGCTCGTATAAACCCCAGCTCTTCTGTTGTAATGGCAAAAATCGAATCGGTCTGCGGCTCCGGCAGGTATAAAAACTTCTGCTTACTTTGACCAAAGCCCAGTCCCCATAGTCCACCAGCGCCAACAGCTAACAACGCCTGATTAATATGGTACGCAGCCCCGAGCGTTGCCTCATCAGGATTCAAAAAGACTAAAAAGCGCTGCAATCTGTATGGAGCAGAAAGAATCAACAAACCGAGCAAGCTGCCACCGAGGAGTAAGCCAAAGAATAGGTGTAATACAGGAGCGCCAGCGGCAAAATACATAGCGATTAAGGTGCTAACGAGCACCATCATCGTACCGGCATCCGGCTGCGCGAGTACTAGTAACGCGATAGCGCCAAGCATGACCACAAATGGCAGAAAGCCCTGGCCAAAGCTACGGATGCGTTCTTCTTTTGCCGCTAACCAAGCACCAAAATACACAATGGAGAGCACCTTGATTACCTCACTCGTCTGGAAAAAGATCGGCCCAATCGAAATCCAGCGACGTGACCCAAGCAGCTGCGTGCCAATGCCAGGAATAAGTGTCGCGAGAAGCAATATGAAGATCAGTGCTAACAAAAACGGTGCCAACCGCTGCCAAAACCGATAGTCGATGACCGTAAAAAGAATAAGTAGTATCAAACCAAGGCCAAAGCTAGTCGCCTGACGAATCACGAACGTATAATTGTTGTCGAATTGCTGTGAGGCAACGACTACTGAAGACGACGAGATCATGACCAGCCCAAAACCAATTAAGCCCAACACAGCCAGCAAAAGCCAGCTGTCGATCTTCCCTGTCGTCCGCTGACGAAACCTAGCGAGACCCATCGTCCTTCCCTCCAATTTGTGTTGCGCGTGCCAGTGCAGCAAACTGATCCCCACGCACCTTATAGTTGGGAAATTGGTCAAATGAAGCACTGGCAGGAGAGAGTAAGACGACGTCACCATCCTGTGACTGGCTTACAGCTTCCTCTACAGCCTTATCCAGGGTGCCAGCAAAGAAAATCCGATCCGTCGGATAGTCATGTTGCTCTGCCGCTTGCGCAATCTCAGCCGCCGTTTGACCAATCAGCAACAGTTGTTTCACGTTCGATGAGGCAATAACACTCCCTAGCTCGCTATAGTCTAAATCCTTCGTTGAACCACCAGCAATTAGCAGAATCGGTGCCTGAAAACTACGAATAGCGGCAATCACTGCACCGTTGTTCGTCGCAATCGAGTCGTCGTACCAACGAACGCCAGCCGACTCATGCACGAGCTGAATGCGATGAGGTAGACCCGTGAAAGAACGGAGAGCTTCCTGGATAGCTGTATTATGAACACCGCACAGCTTGGCAACAACAATCGCTGCTGCTGCATTACCAAGATTATGCTCTCCAAGTAATTGCACATCACTCGTACTGGCTACGATCTCGGCTGACTGACCGGGCACTTGCTGCACAAAATTGCCCTCGTGTACGTGTACGCCATCCTCTACAGGCAACGCAGTCGCAGAGTAGTGAACAGTCGCTCGTGTCAATTCAGCAAATGCCAAACTCTCGCTATTCTCAGCGCTAAGGATCGCGTGGTCAGCCTCAGTCTGAAATCGAACGATCGGCGTTTTAGCCTCGACGTACGCCGGCTGCGTCTTATGATACTCGAGGTGATCAGATGTGATACCTAGCACCACGGCGATGTGCGGACTGTGCTCGATATCAATCAACTGAAAACTCGACAGCTCTAATACAACACGGTCGGTCGGACGCAGCTTATCGAGAAACTCAAGGGATCACTACCAATGTTGCCCGCCAAATAGACCGTCGATTCGGACGAACCTGCTTCGAGCATCTTCGCAATGAGCGTACTGGTTGTTCCCTTGCCTTTACTGCCAGTCACACCAATGATCTTGGCTGGGCAGAGTTCAAAAAACAGATTGAGCTGTGAGGTGATATGCACACCAGCTTCACGCGCCTGCACAAGTTCAAGACGATCTGGAGGGATTCCCGGACTCCGAAACAACACCTCAACATCCAATTGCTCAAACGCGTCTGGCCCAACTACATGTTCAACTGGCAACCCTTGGGCCGCGATACGCTCTCGTGCAGACTCGGATTCGTCATAGATCACAATCTCAGATGCCCCATGCTCCACCAGCCATCGAACCAAGGCCTGGTGATTAACCCCAAACCCTAATATCCCGATCCGCGCGTCGCGCAAGTATTCAGGTAGCATATGGGTAGTATACGCAATCTTTTCGTAAGAAGCAGTGGCCAGCTCGCAATCTATCCCCCGTTCTGGTATAAGCGCTACGTCTACTACTGAGAGGAATCTTTACAACATGATTGAAACGGTACGTGTCGATGAATTTTTGCGTGTCTACAAAGAGCACGAGGAGCACGTCAATGCGGGTAAGGCAGCTCTACTTCAAGACGCTGCATTTGGCATCGAAAAATCAGCCAAGGGATCCTGGGTTACCAATACCGATGACATCGAATTTCTTGATTGCATGGTTCTCTTCGGTAGCGTCGGACTTGGCTATGGACACCCTGAGCTTCAACAAGAATCAAAAGACATCATTGATTCCGGTGTCCCCATGGGGCCACGAGTCATGTTCAATACGTACGAGGGGGCTCTCGCCAAACGACTGGCTGAGCTCACACCGGGAACACTGAACGCCTCGTTCTTTTGCAATAGCGGAGCCGAAGCTGTTGAGGCAGGCCTAAAACTAGCTCGAGCAGCAACCGGAAAGACTGGCATCATTGCAACCCATGAGTCATTCCATGGGAAAACGTTTGGCGCACTTTCCGTCTCGGGACGCGGTATCTACAAAGAAAACTTTGAGCCACTGTTACCAGGGGTCACCTTAGTTCCATTTGGAAATATAGCAGCTATGGAGGCTGCGATTAATGAGACCACTGCTGTCGTCATCATTGAGCTGATCCAAGGGGAAGGTGGCATCAATATTGCACCAAAGGAGTACGTTCAGAGGCTCCGACAACTCTGTACTGAACGCGGAGTCCTGCTGTTCGTCGACGAGGTGCAAACCGGTCTTGGAAGGACGGGTGCTCTTTTTGCCTGCAATCACTACGATATCGAGCCTGATATTATGGCGTTGGCAAAAATTTTATCCGGAGGAATCGTGCCGATCGGCGCAATGATAACCACAACAAAAATCTTCAATGCGGCATATGGCGAAAACCCACTTGGCCATAGCTGTACGTACGGTGGCAATGCGCTCGCCTGCGGCGTTGGACTAAAGGTACTTGATATTCTCGTGCGAGAAAACCTGCCCGAACAAGCTCGGATATCTGGTGAGTACATCCTCGAGCAGCTTAAGGGACTACAACGGGAGTTTCCCCACATTATCCGCGAGTGTCGTGGCTTGGGGCTCCTAATTGGTATCGAGCTAGAAAAGATTGAATACGGCGGATTCATCATGGCCGAGATGCGCGACCGTCGAGTTATTGTAGTGTACACGATGAATCAGCCGAAAGTGATCCGGATCGAACCACCGCTCAACATTAGTCGAGCTGATATTAATTTTATGCTCAGGGCGCTCCGAGCATCACTCCAAGCAACGAGCGAGATGATCTAACTACAAGAAGAACCCTGAACGTACCAAACCGTCGGCACAGCAACCGGCGGTTTTTTCTTACCTATTTCCCTAAGAATGCAATGACGAGACCGACAACTGCAAAAATGGCGCCAAGAACCCAAAACCGCATCGTCACCTTGGTCTCTGGCCAGCCTATTGCCTCAAAGTGATGGTGGATCGGCGCCGAAAGGAAGATCTTTCTCCCAAACCAACGCTTCGAGGCAATTTGCGCCATTGATGACAGCGTTTCAATGACAAACACACCACCGATCACAAGCAGCACTAACGCCTGGTTGGTCAGCATCGCCACAACGCCAAGTGTTGCCCCTAACGCCAATGCGCCAGTATCCCCCATAAAAAACCGCGCCGGGTGCACATTAAACCAAGTATAGGCCAGCGTCGCACCCGCAATCGAGCCGCAAAATGCTGCTAACTCGAGCTTGCCCTGCGTCAAGGCAATAATCGAATAGGCAGTAAAGGCAATTGCGACCAGTCCGCCAGCCAAACCGTCTAAACCATCGCTGATGTTCACGGCATTCGCCGTTGAAACGATGACGAGTATGAAGAGCGGAATATACAGCAACCCAATCGAAAAATCGCCAAAGCCAGGCACGTGCAAAATATCGAAACCGAGTTTGTAGTAAAACCACCAAGCTCCAGCGACACCAATCACGAGCTGTAACACGAGCTTAATGGTAGCATTCAACCCTTTTATACCGCTTTTCGTGGTTCGAATATTGATGTAGTCATCAATCAGCCCCAAGACACCGGCAGTGATCAAGGTAAACAAGGGTAGCCAGGTTCCAGCGCGATCAAGATTAAATAGCACGGTCACTAAGGCCACGACACCCCAAATGAGCACACCCGCCATCGTTGGCACGAGTCGTTTGTGCTTAGCCTTGTGCAGCTTCGCGTACACTGGCGCCTTTTCCCCTGTGATCGCCGTATCTTTTGGCTGCTTCCAAATCCTATTCTCGTATAAATAGTTCGTCAGCAGCGGCGTGAGTCCTATCGCCAAGGCAAATGACAACGCCGTCAACCAAAAAACGAATGACAAATCTGAGATGGAGAGAATAATTGAGGTCATGATCGTTACGGCGTTACGTACGGCTTCTGTTTCCAATAAGCACTCTGTCGTTCCAATAGATCCTGTGCATGTTCTTTCCCCTCCAAGAGTACCTCACTCACCTTCTCCATCCGCATGCTTTGTGAACCTTTGACAAGAATCATATCACCCTTTCTGACCTCCCCCAAGAGATACTGTCCAGCAGGACCAGGGCCAGGAAACCAAGCTGAACCAAGCTGTGAACGTCGAAAGCGCGGACCTACTAAGATCACTTCGTCCGTAACCTTGGTAGCGAGCTTGGCAATATCTCGATGCACCTCAAGCTCTTCGCGACCTAGCTCAAGCATGTCGCCTAGAATGGCAATGACTCGCTTGGCTTTCTTTGCCTTCGCCAACCGGGCGACCTCTTCGAGCGCGAGCTTCATCGACAGTGGGTTCGCATTGTAACTATCGTCGAGCAGCCATGTCTGATGGATGCCGCGTAATAGCTGAAGTCGGCCTTTGGGCCGCTGCCAATCGGCAAGTGCTGCGACACCGTCTCTTCTCGAAATCCCAAAACCGTGTTCCGCTACGGCGAGTGCCAGCTGAATTGGCGCATCAATACTGGATGTCTCGATGTGCACAACTCGAGCACGAGTCCGTTCAGCCATTTTTCGCACTAACTTGTCACTCGTATTGAGGATTGCGATGCCTTGAGGTGAGAGGGAGCGGACCAACTCCCCTTTTTCCACTGCAACAGCCGACAACGAGCCAAGAAATTGGGTATGTGCCGAACCAATGTTGGTCACCACGGCAATGTTTGGTGGTGCCAAATCAACGAGCTTCCGCATATCTCCTGGCTGCTCGATGCCGTACTCCAACACAACAATTGGCGCCCGGTCTGGATGGCTTGTACGGGTGCTCGCTAGGACCCCTCGCCACAGTGCCCGCACGGCAACACCAAGCCATTCAAGCCTACCTTCGGGCTTCGGGAGTCGGAGAATCGCCAGTGGCAGCCCAAACTCGGTATTTAAGTTACCAAGCGAAGCGTAGACCTCCCGATCCTGAACACTATTTCTCAGCACATGGACAATTGCTTCCTTGGTGGTCGTTTTACCAGCCGACCCAGTTACGCCGATAACGAGTGGCTGTTCGTACGCCAGCACTCTACGCGCCGACCAGGCAAGGAGTCGCTCGACGATAGTTCTGCCAATTTGGCGTAGT
>JBBUCD010000040.1:0-5056 GCA_038057955.1 Patescibacteria group bacterium
AATGGAACTAGCTCGTACCACGCCAGCACCTTGTTGCATTCAGGGCACTGACTCCGAGTGCTCAGCGCCAAAGGTCGTGGCAGCTCTGGACGATACCAGCGCCAGGCAATGACGTTCACAAACGACCCGACCAACAAGCCAACTACACCAGCAAGCGGCCAAAGTGTGACCGCTTGCATGTTCATCACCTGACTGCCTTCAGATTACGGGCAAGCTACCGTACTCGTCGATGCAGCACCATCGGTAATCGAGAAACAGCCAGTTTTACTGATCAAGTTACCAGACACAGTGTAGGTAAAGCCGCCGGCTGCAATATCTCCGGCATAGTGATACGAATTACCCGATACTGGATGCGTTGGAACAGTTTTCAACACAGGATCTGAACCTGATGAAAGCACTGAAAGTGGTCCCGCGCTCGATCCCGATACGTCTATTGGTGGATTTCCATTGTTATCAAGCGGTGCAAGATTTGCTGCTGTATCCGTCTGATACAACTGCAGCGCATCAGAAATCGCCTTGACTTCAGACTGCACCTTGGCATCCTGCGCCTGTCGGCGGGCGCGGTTGAGGTTAGCGAGAATCAGTGTGGCGAGAATGGCGATAATAGCAACGACAACCAATAGCTCAAGCAGTGTAAATCCTTCTGATTTCCTAAGTTTCTGCAGTAACGTGTTCATCTTCCTCCTACTTCCCTATCGGGAAAGATTATTATGTCTATCTTACACAAAGCTCCAGGACGCAGACTGTGGACATCTTAGAGAGCCGAGACGCCAACGCCAATAATCCGCCGCCCCCGATCCGACCGCGATGGATACTCGATGCCCCGACAATCGTGTGTAGTTTTGGCCTGTGCAATCGCTGGATCTGAAGCAACCTCTAGCTGAAACTCAAGTACGTACCACTGAT
Organism: Patescibacteria group bacterium; assembly: GCA_038057955.1. Lineage (GTDB taxonomy): Bacteria > Patescibacteriota > UBA1384 > JACPKC01 > JACPKC01 > JBBUCD01. Next base: position 907 of record JBBUCD010000040.1, read on the forward strand.
TAATACAGGATGCCGCTCCAGTCCCTTGCGATCGGTAACGATAACCAATCGACAGACCACCAGGTGGATCACTGGGTAGCGCACTCACGTACGGTAACAGTGCTGCCTGCAAGGTTGTCCACCCTAAATCTTGGGGGTTGCTCTGGGCAGACTCAATCGGCGGATACACACGGTGATCGTTGTAGTAGAGCTCGAGTGCTGTCCGCAACTGAGCTATATCCTCCTTGCGCCTCGCATCCCGAGCAAGTACTCGGGCCGAGCCAAGATTGACCGCCACAATACTAGCCAAAATGCCAATTATTGAAACAACAACCAGTACCTCGAGTAAGGTAAATCCAAAAAGCTGACGGCGCGACATACTACTGAAGCTGGGCAATGTTGTAGATAGGGATCAAGATAGAGTAGACGAGGAAGCCAACGCCAATACCCACAACCACGATAATGATCGGCTCGATCAGACTTGAAATATTCTTCAGCTGATCATCAACCTCTCCTTGGTAATAGGTGCCGAGATTCAGCAGAATCGAGTCCAACTCACCAGTCTGCTCACCCACCGCCACCATCTGTCCGACGATCGGAGGAAAGTAGCTGCTCTTTGAGAGTGGTACCGAAAGTGGAATACCCCGCTTTACTTGACTGACAGCATCCTTTAAGAGTTCTTGATAGTAGACATTGTCGAGCGCCTCAGCTGTTACGTGCAACGCCTCGATGATTGGCGTACCAGCCTGTACAAGCATACCGAGCGTCCGAGCCATCTGGGTCATATAAATCTGTACGCCCAATCCCCCGGGCAGCCGAATTTGCGCGTAATCCAACACGCGTTTGCCTGCGGCCGAACGGAAGTAGGCTTGTCCAACAAAAACCAATCCGACAATGCCGGCAATCACCAGATACCAGTAATTTCGCAAGATGCCACTTAACCAGACAATGATCCGGGTCGACAGCGGGAGCGTCGCCTGCGCCTCCTCAAAAATCGACTGCAATTGCGGCACAATATACACCATCATCACCGCGCCGACGACCAGCATGGCCGCCACAATAAAGGCTGGGTACGCAAAAGCACCACGGACCCGCCCACTGAACTCACCTTGCTTCTCGTATTGCTCGGCTAGCTGCCCAAGCACATCAGCCAACTTGCCGACTGTTTCACCAGAGACAATAATGTTAATGAATACCCTGTCAAAAACCTGTGGGTACTTGGCCGCAGCTGTCGAAAACGAGGCACCTGCTTCGAGCCCGTCGAGTATGCCGAGCAAGACATCTTTCAGTGCTGGATTGCGTTCCTGATCAGCCAGCAAAGCTAATGCTTTATTGAGCGCCAGGCCACTGGTCACCATTGTCGATAGTTGGCGCGCCAAAAACGCCTTGTTTTTAATAGTGGTCCGATTTTGAAACGGCAGCTTGAATTCCATGCGTACCTAGTAAAGCTTTAACTTAAGATGCTTGGCATCGATCGCCCAGGTGACGGCATCGTCGAGGCTGATCTCACCCTTGGTAACTAACTGCGCCAGTGCATCGTCGAGGCTGATCATGCCCTCCGAGGCACTGGTCTGGATAATGTTGCTCAACTGGTGCGTTTTACCCTCTCGGATGGTATTGCGGACCGCCGTATTCGCAATCAGCACCTCGGCCGCTGCCACTCGCCCGCCACTGATCTTTGGTAAGAGACGTTGCGAGACAATGCCTAAGAGAATGTTGGCCAATTGCGAACGGATCTGCGTTTGTTGATGGGGTGGAAAGGCGTCAATCATTCGATCGGCTGTTTGAGCGGCACTATTCGTGTGCAACGTCGTAAGGACAAGATGTCCTGTTTCGGCCAGCGTCACGGCTGCCTGAATAGTTTCCTGATCTCGCATCTCTCCAACCAAAATCACATCGGGATCCTGGCGCAAGGAGCTACGCAACGCGTTTTCAAAACTCTGGGTGTCTGATCCAACTTCACGTTGCGAGATGATGCTTTTGACATTTTTGAACACATACTCGATAGGATCCTCGATCGTAATGATATTTTCGGACCGGGTCTGATTAATAAGGTTGACCATGGCAGCCAAAGTCGTCGACTTGCCATGACCGGTTGGGCCAGCGACGATGAATAATCCCTGACGATACTTGGTCATATCCTCAACGATCGATGGCAGACCAAGCTCCTGCACTGTCTTTAATGTATCGGGAATCAACCGGTAAGCGCCAACTAAGTTATCTTTCTCAAAATAGACGTTGGCCCGAACCCGAGTCGCACCAAGGTAGAATGAAAAATCTAACTCGCGCTGTTCGACGATATGTTGCTGCTGCAAAGTGTTCAGTGTGGATAGCACATCGGCATGAGCAGCTTCGGCAGTGAAGGCTGGCTTATCAGGCACAGAACGCAACTTGCCATCTATCCGAACCACCGGTGGCACGTCGACCTTGATATGCACATCAGAGGCGCCTTGCGTCACCGCAAATTGAAAGATCTCCTGAATGCCAGCCGTGAACTGTCGTTCTGTTTCCATACCTACTCCTATTCAGCCGACGTTGCCTGGATGACCTCGTCAATGGAGGTCAAGCCTTCGAGTGCCTTCAGTATGCCGTCCTGTCGCAAACTTAGCATCCCCTCTTTTCGAGCCAGCGTCTCGATCTCGGCACCAGTTGCCTGTTTTATGGCAAGCTGAGCAATCGATTCCGATACCGTAATGACTTCATAGATACCAATTCGTCCCTGGTAACCATCGGTGCATTTTTCACAGCTTCCAGGACCAAAGAATGCCATCTCTTTTTTGAGTACATCGCGGATCTCTGGAACTGGCGAGAGCTCAAGTTCTTGCTTGATGTTAGCCAATGTCTCGGAAGGTAATGGCAGCGCCACCTTGCAGTCAGGGCAGAGTCGACGAACTAGGCGCTGCGCAATGATGATATCGAGTGACGACGCGAGCAGGAATGGCTCCACCTCCATATCAATGAGACGTGGAATGGCGCCGGCGGCGTTGTTGGTGTGGAGCGTCGATAAGACCAAGTGGCCAGTCAGAGCTGCCTGGGTGGCGAGTGCTGCTGTTTCGGAATCTCGAATTTCTCCAACCATGATCACGTTCGGGTCTTGTCGGAGGATTGATCGTAAACCGTCAGCAAAGCTGTAACCGATAGCTGGCTTGACCTGTGTTTGATTAATGCCCTCAACTTGATACTCAACCGGATCTTCAAGTGTCACAATATTCACATCGGGATGATTAATCTCAGTCAACATAGCGTACAGAGTGGTCGACTTACCTGAGCCCGTTGGACCAGTTACCAGAATAATCCCATACGGCTCCTGGATACCATCCATAATTCGCTTCAAGTTGATGCCATTGAGTCCCAGTGCCGAGAGTTGCTTGACGCCAGCTGTCTTATCGAGGATGCGAATCACAACTTTCTCGCCATGAATGGTTGGTAAGGTCGAAACGCGCAGATCGATCTCGTGCCCTCCCACTTGTACATTAAACCGTCCGTCTTGCGGTAGGCGCGCCTCATCAATTTTCAGTTTGGACAAAATTTTGATCCGAGAAACCAGCGGCGCATGCAGCTCAACTGGCAATTTGACGACATTGCGCAACTTGCCGTCGACTCGGTATCGGACACGCAGCGCTGACTCACTCGCCTCAATGTGGATGTCAGACGCCTGTTGACCCGCTGCGTACGAGACGATCGCCGCCACTACTTTCGGAATCATACCTGTCTTGAGCGTTTGCTCGAAACTTGCAAAATCAGTAATTGGATTGCCCAAGACTTGATCGAGATTGGTTTGCTCGTCGCCACTCACGAGCTGAATCATCGCTACCTTGCCAGATGCCGTTGATGGATTGACCGAGAGGCCGGCTTGGTTTTGGAGTTGGCTGAGCGCAATCGTTGGCATATCACCGCCGAGTGAGGATGGTGTTGCTGATGGTGCCTTCGGCGGCAAAGACGTCGGCGTTGTTTTGGATGACTGAGCACTCGAAGCCGAAGGAGTGACAACTGGAGCAGCTGGTACCGCGGGCACAACACCGCCAACACTCGGAGTACCTGGCTGAGCCGCGTTTGCAACACCGATTGTTGGGGTCTGTGCAACCGAGCGAACCTTATCAAGAGATGCGCGCTGTAACGTTGAGGAGCGGAATGGCCTGCGCATTCATCTGTTTCAGGTGAGCTCGCAAGG
>JBBUCD010000041.1:0-4251 GCA_038057955.1 Patescibacteria group bacterium
CTTGGCATCAATTGTTGTTGCGGCAATGCCGTAGCCCTTTGCCTTGGCTTCTCGACCACGCCGCTCTTCTTTGTCTTTCATAACCTGGGCAGCGTTTGTGGCTGTAGCAATGGCTGCCTGTGCACCTCGAAGGACTGCTCCTCGTCGGCCTGCTGTATTTGAGAAGTCTCGGTTGATAAATCCGTTGAACCGACTAGCTCCAAACTGCTTGCCAAGCTTGGCAACGGCGGTGGTGATCCAGCCACCGCTTTGGAAAGGAACGATGATGGCCAGTGCCAATGAGACAATTGCCACAATATAGCTAATGAAGAAGCCGCCAACGCCTGTCTTTAGGACTACAACTGCGAGCAGGATGAAGAAGTAGGAGACCGGCTTCAGGAAGGCCCAGAGTGAAAACTGTTTCCACCAGCGCTGCCAGATTGGGCGAAGGATTGGAATGCCCAATGCAATGAAGGCGATTGGCGAGATGCCGACGAGGAATTGGATGACGAAGTATCTGATTACTTGTAGTGAGAGCAGGATGAAGAAGAGCAGGAGTGGTAGGATGACGAGGACTATGACAAAGAACACGCCTGCGATCAGCGCCACGGCAGCAACAGGTCCTACCGCTACTGCTGCTCCGGCGGCGCCTGCGCCCGCTGGGACAGCCGATCCGACAGCGAAGAGTCCTCCAAGCGTGATAAAGGCTGTCTTTAGGGCTGTGAAAAAGACCGTTGACGCATCCAGACTATTATATAGAAGGCTTGTGGTTGTTCTGTATATCGATTCGGAGATGTTGAGGATGAGGCCACACAGGTAAATGCTGATATTGCCCATGATCGAGCCAAAAATAACGCCTGGCAGGATTCGTTTTAGGGTATAGGCCTCGACGTTGATGCGAAGTGTGCCAGCAAAGGCAGCGGCAATCAGGACGGCGACGATCACGTAGTTGAGGAATGAGCGAAAGAACTTCCAAAAGTTGAGGTTTGCCTCACAAAAGATTGCCTCGTACGTTGGGCGAATGCCAATTGCACCTAAGAGGTTGCCAGAAGCGATTGAACTGATCACGCCGCATGACGCAGGTTGTTGTGCATGGGACGTAGAGGGCAGGCTGCTAACAACGAGCAGTGCCAGGAAGACAACGGTAACAGTGGTGCCAAGCCAGCGTTTCATGAGTTGGTATAGATATACGACATCGCGTCAGTCAGGGGTTGAAGTAGGCCAACCAGTGTTTGCAGAAGACTACTCATAAAGCACAGGCCGAGGGCGACTATAGGGCCAATATTATTGGGGATGCTCTCGTACGTTTTGTAGATCTCATCACAGGTAAGGTAACCACGCCCCTTTGCAGTAGAGGCCGTGCCACTGGTTGTCGTTCCACCGGTGGTTGTTGTACCCGGAAGTGTGGTGCTGGTCGCTGTTGGACTACTACCCGTAGTCGTAGTGCTGCCGGGGCCAGTTGCAGTGGGTAGGTTGATGCCAGGAGTATTTGTTTGCGGTGGGGTTGTGGCTGGTGGTGCTGTGCTGCCGGCGGGGGCCAGAGTTGAATAAGAGGGAAGCGACACGGAGGGATAGGCTGTAATGTGTGCGCCCTTAGGATCAAACCCTAGTGACTGAGAAAGATTGTTGTTATAGCCAGTTGCCACCGAGTTGTATTGCGATGTAAGTCTTGTAAACTCTGACTGTAGTGGTGTGTAGGCGGCTATCCCACAATCACCCTTTGCGACTTCGATAGCCGCATTCCTAAAGTTGTCGAATGATGAGGTTACTCCTATGCTAAATTGCTCGAATGCTTTTTGACTACCAGGTGCAATAAAATTAATAGATGTATAACCAGTTGGTAAGTCAACGGGTATGTCAGTTGGGTTTGGAATAGAGATGCCAGAGGTATGGTCTTCATAGTCTTTAACTAAGAGATTTAGACCACGCGAAGCAACGCCCTTGCTTTGTTCTGCAGCAGCTATGAATTGAGGGCAATTGACCGATTGGGCGGCTTCGGTGTTGACTTGGCCGGTGAAATAGCCAAACAAGCCAACGCTCACGGCAAAGGCAGTAAAGGCGGCGGCCGCAATCCAGGTCCGTTTCATTGCACCTGTTTCTGCTGGCTACTAGTAGTGAGTATGCCAACAATTAGTGATCGAGCAGCGTTCATTTCCCCTCCATTTATATCTGTCTCACTATAGCAAATGGGTTAGGTGAGGCGTAGTGAGGCCGGCGTTGTCTGTCAAAAGCAGAGACTACAACTCGTCAACAAGTTCTTCGACGGATAGATCGATTTGTTTGAGAATTGCGCGCAAGGTTCCAACAGTAAGAGGCTTGTTGTGCATTGAAAGTACAGTACGTCGTCCATCATGGTGGGCGAATACTCGATGACTACCCTTTCCAGTTCGTTCAAGAAAGCCACGGGCAAGTAGGATTTTGCGAAGTTGCTTTGGCTTGATCTCTGGCAGTCGAATCATAGATTAGATGCGAACTTGTGCCGATCCAACGAGGTATGGCCCCTCGTGCTCGTGTGGAATATCGAGACCATCAAGTTTCAAGCTATGAACGAACACCTCAATTGCTTCTTTGGCACTTGCGAGTGCCTCGTCAATCGTATCGCCATCACTTGCAATACCCAGCGTTGGTACGAAGGCAGTATAGGCAGGTGTTCCGGTGCCAGTTCGCACGTCTGGTTGGACGAGTATTCGGTAGGTTTGCGTTGTGGACTTGATCGATCTCATATCTCGAGTATACGGCTTACCCCAGTCGAAGGGAAGCGGTGGCGTGGATTTCGGTTGGTAGCTTGGCTGCAGTTGGATCGTGGGCGAGGCGGAAGATGGCAGCAGCACCGATCATGGCAGCGTTGTCGGTGGTAAAGGGCATGGGCGCTATATACAGAGGAAGGTTGATAGCCTTGGCTTGCTCGGTGAGTTGCGAGCGCAGCTGGCTATTGGCCGCGACGCCTCCGACCAGAGCTAGTGAGGCGGGTTGATATTCTTTGGCAGCTTGGAGGGTCTTTGTGATGAGTGTTTCGACGATCGAATCCTCGACCTCGCGCGCGCCAGCTGCTTGGTCTTGGGGCAGTTTAATATCTCCTCGCTGGATAGCATAGAGGACAGCCGTTTTCAGCCCCGAGAAACTGAATTTGAGGTTGCCCGAGTTGATCATGGGCCGGGGCAACTTGATACTAAGTTGCTGATTGCTTGCACGGGCTTCGGCCGCTGCCTTTGAGAGTGCTGGGCCACCCGGGTAGCCCAGTTCGAGTAGACGGGCACATTTGTCGAAAGCCTCGCCGGCAGCATCGTCGACGGTCGAGCCAACTACCTCGTAGTCGAAATGGTTTCTCATGAGGATTAGGCTGGTGTGGCCACCCGAGACGGTGAGCGTCAGCATTGGGAACTGAGGTAGGCTTTGGCTGTTCGATTCGTGCTCGAGGAAGATCGAGTACAGGTGGCCTTCCCAGTGATTGATGGGCAGGATTGGCTTGTTTGCGAGCGCCGCCAGTTGGGCGGCAGCATTGGTGCCAATCAGCAGCGAGCCGATCAGGCCGGGGCCAACCGTGACGGCGATTGCATCGAGGGCGGCGATTGCCTGCTGGATCTCGTGGCCGCTGGCATTGGCTGAGCTGGTCAGCCCCGCTTCGTGGAGCGCCAGACTGATCGTTGGAAGAATCTTTTTGGTGTGTTCTTGGGCAGCCAGGTCGGGAAAGACGCCGCCAAACTCGGCGTGCAAGGCAACTTGGCTGGCGATCACATTTGATCGGGCAGTTGCGAGTGACTGGCCATCACCTTCTACTATAGAGGCAGCTGTTTCATCGCAGCTTGATTCGATCGCCAAGATACGTTTGGTGGTTGGAACCTGATGCATGGGCCAAGAATAGCACAATCTGCTACCCTAGCAGTATGCACTCCCCTTCGTTTCTCCAATCTGCGGCCTGGGAACAATTCCAGCAGGCAGCTGGTAAAAAGACCGTCCGGGTTGGTGAGACCTTGCTGATTGAGCAGACCACGCCCGTTGGACCGTACTGGTATGCGCCTCGGCCGGTGGTTGATCCTGCCACCACTCAGGCCCTACTCGACCATGGTCACGCGACGGGGGCACTGTTTGTCCGTGTTGATCCAGAAACGATGAGCGGTGAGCTGCCAGTTCAAGCCAGGCAGACCGAGGCAACGCAGCCGCAAGACTCATTGGTGCTCGATTTGAAACCAGCTGACGAGCTACTGCAAACCTTTCATGAAAAGACCCGCTACAACATCCGCCTGGCCGAGCGCCGGGGAGTGACCGTCACAG
>JBBUCD010000041.1:4261-10809 GCA_038057955.1 Patescibacteria group bacterium
GGGACGATCACCGAATCGAGTGCGGCGGATTCAAAGGAATTGGCGGCCTTCATCCAGCTCTCCCAGGGCACCAGTCAGCGACAGGCATTCCACTACCACTCAGACGACTACTACCGGGTGATGCTTGAGACGATGGGTACTAGTAGTGATGAACGAATCAGTGTTTCGGTACTGGCTGCTTGGCAGGATACGACGCCGTTGGCAGCACTGATCGCGGTTTGGACGCCAACCGTTGGCTACTACCTCCACGGGGCCTCGAGTTACGAGCATCGGTCGCTCATGGCACCGCATCTGTTGCAATTTCGGACGATGGCTCGAGCACTCGAGCTGGGCTGCACGAAGTATGATTTTTGGGGCATTGCACCTGAAGGTGCGCCCGACTCGCATCCGTGGGCTGGCGTCACCCGCTTCAAGCTTGGCTTTGGCGGCAATCGAGTTCACTACCCCGACTCATTTGATGTGGTGACCCATGCAGTGCGCTACAATATATACACCATAGCGCGTCGCCTTCGTCGGAGTATGTAATGCAATTTGATCTGACTCGTCTGCCATCGATGCCCCATTTACCGCCGGTTGGCCACGCTGCTCGTCCTGTCGGCAAGCCGCGCCTGCTCGTCTACGGGATTGTGGCTGTTGTGTTGCTCTGGCTCCTGCTCTGGTCACGAGCGCAGTCGAATCGGATCAGGCAGCAGTCAACGCTCGATACCGCAGCCTTTGCTGTTGCAACCGCCGAGACCTTTGATGCCTATTTGAAGGCGCAGCCAGTTGCGGCCACTGTCTTGACTGCCAAGGGATTGGCTGTTGTGGAAGACAATCCAACGCTGGGTAGTGCGTGGCTTCGCAGTGCTGCCGAACGCGATCCCAAGTACCGCGATGGCGTACTTGGTGCTGGTTTTGCTGAGCTGAAGTTGGCCGAATCGTTTTGGACAACCGATGCCGTACGTGCGCAGGAACATACTGAGGCAGCTCAGCACTATCTCGAAGCCGCCCAAGCCATTGATCCCATCTATGCCTACACCTACCAACTCCTTGCACTGGTGTACACCAATCTCGGTGAGAGCGAGCGAGCAGCCGAGGCGACGAAGAAGGTGACAGCCTTCGAGTAGACAGGTAAACTACGCTTACTATGCCAGAGCCGTTACCGCCCCAATACCAGCCATCGGATCACGAGGGGCCAATCTACCAAGCGTGGGAACGAGCTGGTGTCTTTCTGCCACCGCCTAGAACGGAAGGCGAGAAGACCTTCTCGATCCTCATGCCGCCACCGAATGCCAATGGCTCACTGCACGTTGGCCATGCTGTTTTTGTGACGCTGCAGGACCTCATGGTCCGTTACCACCGGATGAAGGGCGATGCGACGGTCTGGTTTCCTGGACTCGATCATGCTGGCTTCGAGACGCAGGTGGTGTTTGAGAAGTTCCTCGAGAAACAAGGCAAGAGTCGCTTTGGGATGGCGCGGGATGAGTTTTACGATGCGACGATGGCGTTCACCAAGGAGAATTCGACCACGATCATTAATCAGTTTCGCAGGCTTGGTGCTTCGGCTGACTGGTCGCGCCTCAAGTTCACGCTCGATCCCGACGTCGTCGATCTGGTCCACCAGACTTTCGTTACCATGTACGAGGATGAGCTGGCGTACCGTGATGTTCGACCAGTCAACTGGTGTACCAAGCACCAAACGACGCTTTCGGATTTGGAAACGAAGGATGAGCTGCGGACCGATCCGCTTTACTACCTCAAGTATGGCCCAGTCATTGTTGCCACCGGCCGGCCCGAGACGATCTTTGGCGATGTGGCCGTTGCCGTCCACCCTGATGATGAGCGCTACTCGAAGTTGGTGGGTACAGAGATCGAGGTGGATTTGGGGATTGAGCAGCGGAGCATCAAGGTAGTGGCTGACGAGATGGTTGACCGCGAATTTGGCACGGGTGTGGTGAAAATTACGCCAGCCCATGATCCGAATGACTTCGAGGTCGCCAAGCGTCATAAGTTGCCAATGGACAAGGTGGCAATCGATGAGCGTGGCAAGCTAACGGCACTGACCGGCCCGTTCGAGGGGCTGAAAGTTGAGGAGGCGCGTGGCAAGGTGGTTGAGCTGCTGCAGGAAAAAGGCCTGATTGACCACGTCGATGACACGTACCAGCACACGGTCAAGGTCTGTTACAAGTGTAGCCGGACGATCGAGCCGCGGATTCTGCCACAGTGGTACATCGCCATGAATCGGCTAGGGACGAAGAGTGGTAAGAATCTCACGCAGCATGCCCTTGGCGCCGTGAATGATGGTCGGACCAAGTTTGTCACCGAGCGATTCGAGAAGCTGTACCGCCATTGGCTCGACAATATTCGTGATTGGGCGGTCTCGCGTCAGATCGTTTGGGGTATCCGTTTACCAGTCTGGTACTGCCGGTGTGGTCAGACGACCGTGCGCGTACCCACTCGAACCGAGATTATCTTTTTACGCCATGGTGAGGGCGAACATAACGTGCAGGGTATTGGGAATGGTGATCCCTCGAAGCCGTACCACCTCACTGACAAGGGCAAGCAGCAAATCGCCGAGGTAGTCGAGCAGTTCAAGCGGGATGGCACGACCTTTGATGCGGTCTACGCCTCGCAGATGCCACGTGTCCAGGAGACCGCGAAGTTGGTTGCTGAATCCTTGGATGGCACAATCATCACCGATAAACGTCTCAATGATATCGTTCTTGGCGAGCTCGAGGGTCAGCCAATCGAGGTGCTCCACAAGCAGACCGACCATCATATGAAATCCGTGGGTGGCAGTGAGACCTTTCAAGATGTGCTAGCTCGAATCGAGTCGTTCGTGAAAGATCGAGCAATGGACGAGGTGCAGCCGAAACGAATCCTGATTATCACTTCAGAAATTAGTTTTTGGGCACTGCGGAAGGTGCTCAACCCCGACCTCGAGCCAACCGAGATGCGCACGCATGTCCTGAATGGCGAGACCCACTCCTTCTCACTTGGCGATTTAACACCCTGTAGTTCGTGTGGCCACCTGGTTGTTGAACGCGACCCCGATGTCTTCGACACCTGGTTTTCGTCGGGCCAGTGGCCAGTTACTGTGCCAAAAACCACCGGCCACGCCGACGACTATGAGCGGTTTTACCCAACCATGGTCATGGAGACGGGCTGGGATATTCTCTTCTTCTGGGTAGCCCGAATGATGGTCTTTGGCCTCTACCTCACCGACGAGGTACCGTTCAAGCAACTCTACTTCCACGGTATGGTTCGCGATAAGGATCGCCAGAAGATGAGTAAGTCCAAGGGCAACGTTATGGATCCGCTGGCTGTCATTGACCAGTACGGAACCGACGCCTTAAGGATGGCGCTCGTCTTTAACACCAGTGCTGGCAACGACATGCCGATCGATGAGGAGAAGATCCGTGGCATGCGCAACTTCAGCAACAAGCTGTGGAACATTTCGCGGTTTATCCTGATGAACGCGGGTGGCTCAGTAGGTACTGCCATCGAGCCACAAACCGAGGCTGATACCCTGATTCTTACGCAGCTCGACCAGACGATCGAGGGTGCGACACATGATATCGATACTTTTCGCTTCCACGAGGCTGCCCAGCGACTGTACGCATTTGTCTGGGATGATCTTGCGGCTACTTATATAGAAGCCAGTAAGGCGCAACTGAAGGATGACGGGCTAGCCGAGAGTACTAAGGCTATTCTGATCCACGTCTTAGCTGCTAGCCTGAAATTACTTCACCCAATCATGCCCTTCGTCACTGAAACCGTTTGGCAGCAGCTACCGGCTGATACGAAAGATAGCCCACTCCTTGCCCAGGCCTCGTGGCCACAGGCTACCCATGACTGACGACCGACCCAAGCTGCTTTTACTCGATGCCCATGCGCTGATCCACCGGAGCTTTCACGCGATTCCTCCCTTGAATGCCCCAGACGGACGGCCGGTTAATGCGGCCTTCGGCTTCGTCTCGACACTCTTAACGGTGGTCGATACCTTCGACCCGAAGTACGTCGCCGTCGCCTTTGACGAACCCGGCCCAACCTTTCGTGACAATGTCTTTGCCGACTACAAGGCGACCCGGACACCGACGGTTGAGGAATTGAAAGTCCAGTTTCCGATCGTCCGTGAGTTGGTAGCAGCCCTCAACATCCCACTCTTTTTTCAGGCCGGCTACGAGGCTGATGACCTGATCGGCACGCTGGCCACTCAGGCCGAAGCAGCTGATACGGATACGATCATTGTCAGTGGTGACCACGACCTCTACCAGTTGATCACCGACCACGTGAAGGTCTACAACGTCAGCCGTGGCCTCAAGGCCGCCGAACTCTTAGATGAAGCGGTCTTTCGCGAGCACTACGGCTTTGCGCCAAACTTACTGCCCGACTACAAGGCGCTCCGGGGCGATACCTCGGACAACATTCCAGGTGTGGCCGGGATTGGGCCAAAGACGGCCAAGCAGCTGATTGCTGACCTGGGAGGATTGGACGGCATCCTAGCGGCCTGCGAGCCAGGCTCCACGGCCGTCATCAATGCCAAGGCAAAAGAGAAGATCTGCACTCACAAGGAGATGGCGATCCTCTCCAAGCAGCTTGCAACGATCGTGACTACTTCGCCCATTACCCTCAATCTCAAGGACTGCGTGGTGCGCCACTACGATGCGGCCAAGGCAACCGCCCTGTTCGAGACCCTTGGCTTTAAGTCGTTGCTGAAGCGGCTGCCAAAATCGATGCCGAGTGCTGCCGAGCAAGGGAGTTTATTCTAATGGCCACAAAAACACCTAAGCTGCCAACCATCGAGCAGCTCGACAAACAATTGGCGCCGGTGCTGCGGGATATGGAAGCGCGCGGCATCACGCTCGATGTGCCGTATCTCAAGACCTTGGCCACCGAGTTCCAGGCCAACATCGATGTCCTCCAGGCCGATATCTACCGTGAGGCCGGCCATGAGTTCAGCATCAAGTCACCCAGCCAGCTGGCGGTGGTGCTCTACGACGAGTTGAAGCTTGGCGCCGGTGAGGAGATGTGGATCAAGAAAACCAAGTCGCACCGCTCGACGGCGGCGTCGGAGCTGGCCAAGTTTGTCGATACTCATCCAATCGTGCCCCTCATCATTAAGTACCGCGAAGAGACCAAGCTGCTCTCGACCTACATTGTGCCATTGCCGGAGCTGGTGGCCGAGGATGGTCGGTTACACACCACCTACTCGATCGATACCGCTGCTGGCCGACTGTCGAGTAAGAATCCCAACCTGCAGAACATTCCGGTTCGCAGCGACGAGGGCAAGAAGATCCGTCGCGCCTTTGTCGCCCAGCCGGGGTTTGAGCTGCTTTCGATCGACTACTCGCAGATCGAGCTGAGAATAGCCGCCCACTTTTCGGGTGATCCGGGACTCATTCAAGCCTTCACCGAAGGGCGCGATATCCATGCTGCCACTGGCGAGCAGATGGGTGTCGACCGCCGTGTCGCCAAGGCAATCAACTTCGGCTTGCTCTTCGGACAAGGCGCCTTCGGGTTGGCCGGTGCCCTCAATATCCCCATTGAGGACGCCCAGGCTTTCATCGACCAGTACTTTGTGACCTTCCCCAAGCTGGCCGAATGGATGAAGTCGGTTCAACAGAAGGCCCACGACAATGGCTACGCCGAAACCCTACTTGGCCGCAAGCGCTACCTGGCTGAACTGAAAGGTTTCAACGCCAATCTGCGGAACTTTGCCGAACGGGTCGCTATCAACCACCCGATCCAAGGCACCGAGGCCGAGATTGTTGGCTTAGCGATGATCGCGATTCACAAAGCAATCCCACTCGACCAAGCCGCGATGCTGCTCCAGGTCCACGACGAGCTGCTCTTCGAAATCCCCGAAGGCACCGCCACCACGATCGCTCCAAAGCTTCAGCAGATCATGGATTCGGTCATCGAGCTATCAGTCCCCATCAAGACTGAGGCCGAGCACGGTCCCAATTGGGAGGAGATGGAGGGACTATGATGAAGGGTATACGGATTTTGATGGTTATTGCCTATCACTGTGGCGTGATAGCGCTAGTGGTGCTTGGTTTTGTTCTGGCCACGGACCAACCTGAACCATGCGGTAATCTTGGAGATCTACCCTGCACAATCATTGCCGTGCGGCCAACTATACATGAGCTTGGCTATATGATGCTTACTGCAGCTCTTCTGCTCGAGGCAGTGTACTGGTCTCCTATCCGGCCATGGCTTGAGAAGTTGTTGACTGGACTTGGAGTTATTATTGGCGTCATAGTTGGCAGTGTTGCAGTAGTATTCTTGGTTGGACTGTTGGTCTCAATTGTTACTGTGATTCTATAGGTTGATGCTAATCGCTATCTCCCAGGCAAGGGCAGTGATTACTGTCCGGGGAGCCTTTTGTTCAACATTTCGATCGTCCGCACAATTACAGGTAGGAGAATGATGAGCGTGACCCCAATGATGGCAGACCATAGCCAGGCTTTTGCCTCATCGAGTCGGGCAGGGACGCCGAATGAGGTGATGTAGAGGTAGCCAGCGTAGATCACAGCAAGGAAAGCTAAGACACTAATGATCCGGAC
>JBBUCD010000042.1:0-17467 GCA_038057955.1 Patescibacteria group bacterium
AGGAAGTATACGAAAAGATAGTGCCCAGGTCAACAGGTGCGCGCTACTTCGTGAGGATCTCTGCCCAGGTTTTTGTTACGAGGATCGTGTGCTCGACGTGGGCGGCACGGGTGTGGTCGGCAGATCGAATAGTCCAGCCGTCCTTGTCGGTGATAATTTTGCCTGATCCTTGTGTAATCATTGGTTCTAGGCAAATGACCATGTTTTCGAGGAGTATCATGCCCGTGCCAAGTGTGCCGTAGTTTGGAATTGAGGGTGGCTCGTGAAGACCCTGGCCAATGCCGTGACCAGTCAGTGCCCGGACGTTACCGTAGCCAGAACCGTCAATAACCTGTTGCATAGCCCCTTGGACATCGCCGAGGTGAGCACCTGCATGTACAGCGCAGATTCCTGCCTCGAGGGCTTGATTTGCACTGAGGAGCATCTTGATGTCTTCGGTAGCTGCGGGCTCGAGAATGATCGTCGTTGCGGCATCAGCATTCCAACCTTGGTAGTTGACACCGATATCAAGGCTGACGACATCACCAGGGGCTAGCCTGTCCGTGGTTGGTAGGCCATGGACCACACCGTCGTTGACCGATAGGCAGATGGTTGCTGGGTAGTTGTCAAAGCCCAGAAAGGCTGGCTTGCCACCAAGAGACTCGATTGTCTCACGTGCCAATTTGTCGAGCTCGATGCCAGTGACGCCTGGCTTGGCAGCATCACTCACGACTTGGAGTGTTCGACCAAGCATCGATCCCGCAGTGCGGATCAGCGCAACTTCCTTGTCGGTCTTTTGTAGTTCAGGGCTCATTCGATAACGCTTCGCGCCTTCAGCGCCTCACGGATAGATTGCTGGACATCGTCAATCGGTTGGTCGGCATCGATATCGATAACCTTGTCCTCTTCTCGAAAGTGCGTCAGGATATCTTTGATTTTTTCGGCCGACCATTTCAAGCGCCTTGCGATCAATTCGGGGGTATCGTCTGCCCGGCCTCTGCCAACCAGTCGCTCAATCGAGCGAGCCTCTGGCAGTTTTAGATAGACAATCATCGCGTCTGGGAGTTGGTAGGTAGCACGAATCGACTGAAACTCTTGGAGCTGATCTGGCGTTCGAAGGAATCCGTCAAAAATCATGCCGCCCGAGCCATTCATCGATCGGAGCTTCCGTTCTACGACAGGTTTCCAAAGGTCAATCGAGGCGTATTTGCCTGTCTCGAGGATGTGCTTGATCGATTTGCCAAGTGGCGTGTCCAGCGCAGCCTCATCTCGCAAGAGTTGGCCCATTTCGGCGCGGGGTAGTCCAAGCGCTTCTGCGAGCAGTGTTGATTGGGTACCTTTGCCACTGCCTTGGGGCCCAAGAAAAATGAGAATGAGTGGGTGGACGAGACGCATTACTCTTGTATCCAGGCGCCAACGAGCGATGCGGTACCAAGGTTTTGTTGCTTGCCACTGGCAAGCTCAAATACAGTCAGGGTTCCAGCTGGCTGCTGTTCGCCTGCTTGCACCTCGCCAGTAATAACCGCGAGCCAGGTGGCTTTCGCTGCCACCACGACTGACCGCTCTTTGCCAGGCAAGTCAATCAGCTCTCGTGACTGCTTACTCTGTAGGTCAAAGACGTAGAGTTTGGCGTTGTTCTGCTGGTTGTTGCCAAGTGGTTCGGTAACGTAGGCCACTGAGTGGTCATCGAGCCAGGCAAGGCCCGTGACTGTTGCGTTGGCTTCGAAGGTGTGCATTGTGTCGCTCTTACTGCCAATTGTTGCTAGTCGGAGTACTTGGCCGGTATCGGGTGTTGCTTGACCCTGTACGTAGGCAATTTGCTTACCATCTCTTGACCAGGCTGGCAAGGAGAGCCCTTGGGCATCAGTATCAATAACGGAGCGACCACTGCCGTCAAACTGCTCTTGAACTAAGCTAAAACCAAAGCTACGTTCGGCATTATCAAAGATGGTAAACGCCACCTGCTTTGATGGGGCTAGGGCTGCGCCAGACGCGCCGCCAAAGCTCGCATTCAGGACTGTTGTTCTCCCTGATCCATCAAGAGCAATTGAGCGCAGTTCAAGCTGTCCGTCGTCTGAAGCGAACACGGCAACTGCCTTTTTGTCGCTGACACCCAGTACAGACTGCAGGTTGACGGTCAGGTCGGCGTCAGTAAACAAGACGCTCTCACTGCCAGCGCCGACGCGTTGGACGAGCTGTTGACCACTGCTAGCTGAACGGATGAAAAGCAGTGTTGGAAGCGCTGTTTGTGCAGCTTGCTGGTTAGTAGTGGGCTCGTCGGTCACCTCAATTGGTGTAGGAGCTATGCCTTCAGGCACAATGGTCGTATCTGAGCCGCCTTGAGCTGGTGAGGTGCTGCTCGAGTGCTGCATGGCAGCAATGGCCATACCCCCCACCAACAAGACAACGAGGACTGCGCCGAATAAGGTGCTACCGGGCGTACTAGAACTCATAGCGTCGGGTTGTCAGCTGGGCACGGATTTGTCTCATAGTCTCTAGGATAACCGACACCACGATCAAAATACCAGTCCCGCCAAGCACTAAGGTTTGAATTTGCGTCAGGCTCTGAACCACGAAGGGCAGAACGGCAATAGCAGCCAGAAAGAGTGAACCGAAGAATGTGACGCGGTTTAATACCTTACTGAGATACTCCGAGGTTTCTCTGCCTGGGCGAAGACCCGGGACAAAGCCACCTTGCTTCTGGATGTTTTCAGCAACTTGTTCAGGTTGGAACACAATCGAGGTGTAGAAAAAGGTAAAGATAATAACCAGGAAAAAGTAGGCAATGCCGTAAAAGGTATTGTTGGCGAACAGATCAATGACTTGCTGGGCTGCGGTTTGGACCCACGGTGTTTGGACGGTTTTGAGGAACTGCGCCGCAACCGGTGGGAAAATCATCATTGAGAGAGCGAAAATGATCGGTACTACCCCAGCCATAATGACCTTGAGTGGCAGGAATGTGGCTACGCCACCACTGGCTTGATTGCCCCGGACCCTTCGAGCATAGGTGATTGGAATCTGCCGTTCACCCTCGTTCACAAAGACAATACTCACGGTCACAAAGAGTGCGATCAAGATGAAAATTCCAATGCTGACAAAGCCGGTCTGGTCGGCAATCTGAAAAGTTTGTGACAGTGAGGATGGAATACCAGCAAGGACGCCAAGGGTAATTAAGAGCGACATACCGTTGCCAATGCCGTTCTCTGAAATGAGCTCACCGATCCACACCAAGAGCATCGTACCACCGGTAATGGTGATCAGAATCGTAAAGAGTTCAATTGGCGTAAAACCACCAATAATGCCTTGGTTCTTTAAGAGAATGAGCGTGCTGTAGCCCTGTAAGAATGAGAGTGGGACGGTCAGTAAGCGAGTATATTGGTTAATTCGTTCGCGTCCAGACTCCCCTTCTTTCTGCAGCTCCTCGAGTCGAGGAATAATGATGATCAGCAGCTGAAAGATAATTGAGGCAGTAATGTAGGGGCCAACACCCATCAGAACAATTGAAAAGTTTTCCATTGAGCCACCAGTGAACAGGTTGAGTAGGCCGAACAGTGCGTACTGGCTAAAAAATGCTCGAATGGCCGCTAAATCCACGCCAGGCATTGGAATATGTGCCAAGACGCGGAAGACCGTTAACAGTGCAAGCGTATACAGGATACGCTTGCGAAGATCTGGGCTATTCCAAATTGCTCGTAGGGTGTTCATCCGCTCGCTTTAGTCGATCGCTGTTGTTTGCCGGTTATGAGTTGGGTATGGGCCGCGCTCGAAAATGAGAGTCCGCGGAACCGGAGTTTTTTGGTCAGCGTGCCAGTAGCAACTACCTTCGCTCCCCGTGCGGAACGATCAACTAGGCCATGCTGCTTGAGGGTCTTGAGGCTGACTTGCTCGTTGTCCTGGAAGGTCTTCTCTAGTTGTGTCAGCGTGATCGTTGTTGGTTTTGGTCGATGGGGAAAGCGGCCACCACGGAGCTTTGGTAAGCGCATGAAGATTTTCGTCTGTCCGCCCTCAAATCCGGCTGGGATGTTGAAGCCGGTTCGTGCCTTTTGACCCTTGGTACCCCGACCAGCACTCTTTCCCTGACCAGCGCTAATGCCTCGTCCAAGACGCTTTGATTTGCGTCCACTTGCGGGCAATGAGTGTAGGGTGATCATGCTGCCGCCTTTGTTTTCGCCACCTTGGCCGCTTTTGCCGACACCGGCCGCTCTTTCATTGTTTCGAGTGCCTTTAGCACGGCTCGGACATTGTTCGTTTTATTATTCGAGCCAATCATCTTCGACAAGATGTTTTTGATGCCAGCTAACTCGATGACTGCTCGAATTGGACCACCGGCAATGATTGAGGTGCCAGCTGCAGCTGGTTTGAGGAATACATGGGCGCTGCCAAATTTGATGTTGATTTCGTGTGGAATAGTGTCGTTGACGATCGGCACGTTGATCATATGCTTCTTGGCAGACTGGCCAGCCTTTTTAATTGCCTGTTGTACGTCACCAGCTTTGCCCATCCCCATACCAACGCGGCCTTTTTTGTTACCGACAACAACGAGTGCTCGAAAGCGCATGCGCTTGCCACCCTTGACGGTCCGGGAGACTCGGTTGAGCTCAACGAGACGCTCCTCGAACTCACTTTGTGGTTTATCGTGATGATCTGCCATAAGCACTCCTTAGAATTGTAATCCGTGCGCACGTGCTGCGTCGGCAAAGGCAGCTACTCGACCGTGATAGGTATATCCGCGTCGGTCAAAGACCACTGACGTGATTGAGGCAGCGACAGCTTTCTCTGCTAAGAGCTTGCCAACAGCCTTCGCTTGTTCAACGCCACGGAGCTTTGCATCGACGACTGCATCGGATGCCGAAGCAAGGGTCTTACCCTGCGTGTCGTCGATGAGTTGGGCTCGAAAGTGCAAGGCGGTTCGCTCGACTGACAGTCGAGGTCGTGTTGCCGTGCCGTGAACGACCGCTCGGATCGTTCGAATGCGTCGATCGCGGCGCTTTGTTAGTGCCTGCTGGATGTTTGTCATGCGCCTGCCGCCTTTGCTGCTTTACCGGCTTTTTTACGAACGTACTCACCAACATATCTAATGCCCTTGCCCTTGTATGGTTCTGGTGGTCGGACTCGTCGAATGTTTGCTGCAATTTGCCCAACGAGCTGCTTGTCGATGCCGGTGACAATGATGGTGCTCTTTTGTACCTCAACCTCAACACCCTGTGGCGGTTCGATCGTGACGGGGTGCGAGTAACCTACATTGAGCACGAGCGATGTGCCTTGTTTTGCTGCCTTGTAGCCAACGCCCTTGATTTCGAGTTGCTTTACGAATGGCTCTGATACTCCTTGTAAGGCGTTTTCGAGCAGTCGGACGGTCAGGCCACGGAGTGATCGGGACAGCTTACTGGTGTTGACAATGTCAACCGATAGGCTGTCGCTTTCCTGCTTGGCACGAACGTTTGGGTGCAGGGCAACGAGGAGCTCGCCTTTTGGCCCTTTGATGGTGGCCAAGCGATCATCGAGCGTGACCGTTACGCCTGCTGGAATAGGAAGGGTGCGTCCACCAACTCGACTCATGACAGTACCTCGCAAATAACCTCGCCACCAACGGCATTGCGACGGGCATCGGCACCGGTCATAAAGCCTTGGGGAGTCGAGAGAATCATATGGCCAAATCCACCACGTGGGCGTGGGATAGCGCTTGCCTTGGCATAAATGCGCAAGCCCGGCTTGGAGATCCGTCGCACTGAGCGGATAGCTGGTGAGCCGTCAGTATAGCGTAGTGTGATGCGAAGCACCTTCCGTCCAGTTTGCTCGTGCTGTTCGCTAGTAAAGCCCTCGATGTAGCCTTGCTGTTTCAGGACAACAGCAATCTGTTCCTTCACTTTGGAGTGCGGCACAAGAATGTCAGCCTTGGTGAGCTGCGACGCGTTCCTGATTTGAGTAAGCATATTTGCAATAGGGTCCATATCAGCTCCTACCAGGACGATTTAGTGACGCCTGGAATTTCACCACGGTTTGCCCGTTCTCGGAAACAAATTCGACACAAACCGTAGTCACGAAGGTAGGCACGGTTTCGGCCACAGATACCACAGCGGTTGACTTTCCTCGTCATGAACTTTGGCTTTCGCAGCGACTTTGCAATGAGTGATTTCTTTGCCATATATCTCCTACTCGACCGCTACGGATCGCTGCTTCAGTGGAAGTCCAAGTGCTCGCAGTAACGCCTCGGCTTGATCGTTGGTCCGGGCGCTGGTCGCAAGTACAATGCCAATGCCGTAAAACTCACTGACACGCTCGTGGTCAATTTCTGGAAAGATGGTGTGTTCTCGTACACCGAACGCGTAGTTGCCGTTACCGTCGAAACCAGTAAGGGATAAGCCGCGGAAGTCTCGAATACGAGGCAGCACAACGTGCACCAGGCGCTCAAAGAAGTCGTACATGCGCTTACCACGCAGTGTCACCGACAAGCCAACTGTTTCACCGGCACGCAGCTTGAAACCCGCAATTGCTTTCCGTGCAACACGCTTGACGGGCTTTTGGCCAGTGAGGCGTGCCAAATCTTCGCTGGCAATGTCTAGAAACTTGCTCTGCTGTCTTCGTGAGCCAGCGCCAATGTTCACGACAATCTTGGTGAGCGCTGGTACGGCGTGGCGATTATGGATCGAGAGCGACTTGCCAAGCTCATCGCGGAGTGTGGTTGTGTATTGGGTGATGAGTCTCATTCGGACTTCTTTCCGGTGTCTTGTGTTAGCGCCGCTTTGCAGTGTTTGCAGGTGCGCACCTTGCCATCGGCAGTCAGCTTCATGGCGATTCGGGTTGGCTTGTTGCAGGCAGCACAGATAATCATGACATTGCTCACCGAGAGTGGTGCTGGAAAATCAACAATACCACCCTGCGGTTGTTTGACGGATGGTTTGGTATGACGTTTGGCCATATTGATGCCATCAATGACGATTCGATGCTCTTTTGGCAGTACTCGAACAACAGTCCCGCGTTTTCCACGGTCCTTGCCAGTAATCACCAACACTGTGTCGTTGCGACGAATCATTAGAGTACCTCTGGAGCGAGTGAGATAATTTTCTGAAAACCTCGAGCGCGGACCTCTCGAGCAACCGGGCCAAGTACCCGTGTTCCCTTTGGCTGTCCAGCGTCGTCGACAATCACTACGGCATTGTCGTCGAATCGGATAGCGCTGCCATCTGGTCGCTGAAAGCGGTTTCGCTGGCGAACAATTACTGCCTTGACGACTTCTTTCTTTTTGACGGTACCTCGTGGCAAGGCATCTTTGACCGTGACAACAATGGTGTCACCAAGCATGGCGCCGTCATGGCTTCGGCCACCAATGACCCGAATACACATGACTTCTTTTGCACCGGTGTTGTCGGCAACGCCAAGTCGAGAAAATGGCTGAATCATACCTGTTCCTCGGTCGCGATGGCTTCGAGTAGCTCGGCTTGCTTGGTCACAGCAACTACTTGCCAGGCCTTCCGCTTGCTGATTGGGCGAATTTCTTCGATAACCACCGTATCGCCAAGATTCAGGGTGAGCTCCGCTGGCACGTGCGTCAGCAGTGATACCGAGGTGCGGTACTGCTTACCGTACAATGGATGACGTCGCATCTCATCAACCCGCACCCGTGCGGTTGGGTGATTGATGTGCTTGACGGTACCTTGTTTGCGTTTTCGTGCCATAGCGTATCCTCAGCGAGTCTTTGTGGTTCGCCGTTGAGCGGGCGCTTGCTCATGATCTGCTTGCGCCACTTTTTCTCCCAACACAGTCCAGAGTTGTGCCAACTCTCGTTTTGCCGCTCGAAACTGTGATAAGGAGTTCAAGTTACCAAATCCGATGTCAAATCGCAAGGCTCGAAGCGTTTCATAACGCTTCGAAATCTCAGCTTGGAGCCAAGATGCGTCGTGCGTGCGGATATCGGTGGTGAAGGTATTCTTGGCCATACTTATTCCTCGCGGGTAATAAAGCGGGTACGAATCGACAACTTATGAGCGGCAAGTCGCAACGCCTCAACTGCTGTTTCACGCGGCACGCCATCAAGCTCGAACAAGATTCTACCTGGTCGGATAACGGCCACAAAGTGGTCGAGTGCGCCCTTACCGCTACCCATTGGGGTTTCTGGTGAGCTAGCGGTCACAGGCTTGTCGGGGAAAATACGAATCCAGACCTGCCCACCACGAAGAATATGTCGGGTGATCGCTCGACGAGCAGACTCAATTTGTCTGGATGACATCCAACCACGGGTGGTTGCCTTCAAGCCAAACTTGCCAAAGGCCAACTCGGAGCCACGGGTGTCTATGCCTCGGCGCTTGCCGCGGTGTTGCTTTCGATGTTTGAGTCGTTTAGGTAACAGCATGGTCTATCCTTAGACTGTTCGACTTGCTTGTGGTTTCAGTGCTTCGGCTAATCGATCACCGCGGTAGACCCATACCTTCACGCCAATCGTACCGTACGAAGATGTCTTGGCATCAACATGGGCGTAATCGATATCGTTTCGGAAGGTTGAGAGTGGCACGGTGCCTTCGGAAAACTTCTCTTGGCGAGCAATGTCACTGCCACTTAGGCGACCCGAGATACAAATCTTGATTCCCTTGGCGCCGCGTTGGATGGTCTTTTCGATGGCTTGGCGAATGGCGCGACGGTAGGCAATCCGACGTTCTACTTGGTGTGCGATCGATTGCGCAACCAATGAGGCGTGGAGCTCCGGCGCCTTAATTTCAACAATCTCAATCTTCAGCAGGATACTGGTTAACTGCTTTCGGTCACCTTCAGAGTGAACGTAGCGAGCCAAGTGCCGGTGTCGGAACGACTGCAATTTACGATCGAGAAGGGTTCGCAGTTGCGTAATGCCAGCGCCGCCTCGGCCAATAACCATACCCGGCTTGGCGGTGTTGAGCATAACTTTGAGCTCTTGTGAGGTTCGGGTAATCTCGACACGTTCGATAGCAGCATTTTTGCCGTACTGCGTATCGATCAGCTTACGGATCACCGCATCTTCATTGATCGCATAGGCTAGATGTTCGGTGAACCACTTCGACCGCCACTCTTTGGTAAGTGAGAGTCGGTTGGCGAGAGGGGTAGTCTTGTGTGACATGACTTAAGCTTCCTTCTGCTTGGTCGGTGCTGGCTTTTTGGCTGCGCTACGAGTCGTCTTGCCGGCATCAAGCACGGTCAGTGTAAGGTGTGAACCCGACTTAGCGATTCGGCTGGATCGACCGCGTCCCCGGAGACGAGTTCTTGATATCCGCGCAGCTTCGTTACAAAAGATGGCTTTGACGGTCAGGTCTTCTGGACGAGCATCGGCTCGGCGATCGCGAACGGCAGAAATAGATGATAACAACAGCTTTCGAATTGGCTCACTGGTCGTTCGTGGGGTGACTGCAAGTTCTGCGAGTGCATCAACAACTCGGCGATCGCGAACGCGATGAAGAATTGCTCGAATTTTGCGAGGAGCAATCGCCAGCTTGTTGTAGTGCACGGTTACTTCCATATGACTCATTTCTTCTCTGGTGCAGGTGCCGGAGCGGCGCCTGGCTTGGCTGCTTCAACTGTTTTGCCACCGTGTCGTCGGAACTTACGAGTTGGTGAGAATTCGCCTAACTTGTGACCAACCATGTCTTCGATAACAGAGACGGTAATGAAATCCTTACCATTATGAACTTGGAACGTGAATCCAACCATCTCTGGTGCAATGGTGCACGATCGTGACCAGGTTTTGATAGGTGTCCGATTCGAACCGTTGGCGACCTTTTTGAGAACGCGTGGATCGATGTACGGCCCTTTTTTGAGTGAGCGGCTCATGAAGCTCTCCTTCCCTTGTGGCGTGAGCGCAGAATAAACACATTTGAGCGCTTGTTTCGTCGGGTCTTTTTGCCGAGAGCGTGCTTGCCCCACGGCGTTTTTGGATACTTGAGTCCGATTGAGTTACTACCTTCACCGCCACCATGCGGGTGATCGTTCGGGTTCATTGCCTTACCACGGACTTGCGGTCGACGGCCAAGATGTCGTACTCGACCAGCTTTACCGAATGAGACAGCCGCGTGGTCTGAGTTACTGACGGTGCCAATTGTTGCATAGCAGGTAGCGAGTATGCGACGAATTTCACCTGATGGCAACTCTACTTGAGCAAACTTACCGTCGTCTTCGTGCGCCATAATGCGAGCGCTGGTACCGGCAGAGCGAACCATGGCGCCAGCACGGTTTGGATCAAGGGCAATATCAAAGATAGCGTAGCCACGAGGAATCTTTGCGAGTGGCAAGCGATTGCCCGCCTCGATTGGCGCTTCTGGTCCCGCAACGACGACCTGGTCAACGACTACCTCTTGGGCTGCTAGAATGTATGCTCGCTGCCCGCCCTCGTACGAAACGAGTGCGATGTTTGCGCTTCGGTTTGGATCGTATTCGAGTGACAGTACCGTTGCTGATGCCGTAGGACCCTTCTCGAGAGCACTGATTAATCGGTATTTGCGACGATTACCGCCACCACGGTGACGAATGCTGATGTGACCAAATCGATCACGGCCCGAATGCTTTTGCAGTGGAACGGTCAGTGATTTTTCTGGACGTTGCTTTGAGAGTCCCCGTCGATTGAAGCTCATGCCTCGCTGACCAGGGGTCAAAGGACGTCGATGAATGATCGGCATTACTTCTTCTCCTGTTTCAGCTGCTTCGTCTCAACTGGTTTCTGTGTCGGTTCGGGTTCTTGGCCGACCGTCTCAAAGCCAGGAATTTTTTCGCCTTGCTTTAATCGAACAATTGCCTTCGTCTTTTCGCTGGTTGAACCAGTAATGGTGCCACGGCGTTTCACTTTTGGTGCGCGACGGAGAATGTTCACGCTCAACACATGGACCTTATAGACAACTTCGAGTGCTCGAGCAATCTCGAGTTTCTCGGTGCCACGGGGCACGATTAAGGTAAACTGCCCCTGGCTTGCTAAGTGCATGGACTTTTCGGTAATGACGGGTTTGAAGCTCAAGGTACGGGTCATGCTGTCGCTCCCGACGTGATCCGTGTCGTTAGGACATCGAGTGATTGCTGCGTCACAACAAGAACTTCAGCTGCTAACACTTCTTTGACTGTCAGCTGACTTGCCTGACGAACAACAACAGTGGGAATATTGCGCCCGGCTCGAGTAACAACAGCGGTTGGCTCAGCAAGAATAATCAAGAGGCGCTTACCGGTTAGTTCCTTTGGGATGAAGCTCATGATTGATTTTGTCTTGCCATCGGTTGGAAGCTGGTCGGCAAGCAGCATCGCGCCATCGTTCGCCTTACTCCGGATTGCAATCGACAATCCCTTGGTTCGTAAGGACTGTGGCAAGTGCAGCTTAAAGTTTCGATTCTTCTTTGGTCAGAAGATGATACCACCACCACGCCAGAGCGGAGATCGAATTGAGCTGACTCGCGCTCGCCCAGTCCCCTTTTGTTTCCATGGCTTCTTACCACCACCACGTACATTGCCTCGTGAGAGTGAGTGAGCATGAACCGATCGTGCATTCGCGTCGCTGATTCGAATGATCTGTGTCAGCACGGCAACGTCTTTCGGGACAATAGTCTCGCCGAGTGCCTTGATTACAGTAGGAGTGAGCTTTACAAGACTCATGCGACACTCTCAGTCTTAGGTTTCGCATAGCGTGGTGCTTCGTGCACCTCAACGCGTGTTCCCTTGACGCCAGGAATTGATCCCTTGATGACGATCAGGTGTTGATCAGCCAACACATTCAACACGGTGAGATGCTGGACCGTGGTTCGCTCGTCGCCATAGTGACCTGGCATGCGACGTCCCTTAATAACCCGTTGTGGGTAGCGTGAGCCAATCGAACCTGGAGCTCGAACGTTCATTGAACCATGGCTACGTGGACCCATCTTGAAGTTGTGTCGTTTGACGGTACCGGTAAAACCATGTCCCTTGCTGGTTGCAACCACATTGACGATGTCACCAGTCTGGAACAACGTTGCTTCAACAGCAGATCCCAGTGCAGGCACATCGTCGCCCTCGTTGAGTGGAACCTCCATTGCCCAGCGTCCAACAGTTGCGCCAGCTTTCTTGGCATGGCCAAGCTGTGGCTTCTTGGCACCCTTGAGGTCGCCAGCGCCAAGCTGTATGGCCTGATAGCCATCGATGTCGGTTGTTTTGATTTGAAGGACGACGTTGGGTTCAGCCAATACAACAGTAGCCGCTACTAAGCGGTCTTCTTCGAGTACTCTCGTCATCCCAACTTTTCGTCCAATGATTACTTTCACGGTCATCCTTACGCAGTACAAAAATTGGCCGGGATCTTGTCGCCTGTGGCGGCCGATCTCCCGACACCTCGAATAATCTTGTAAGAAACTTTAGCCAGTGTATCGCCTCACCAAGAGGCTGTCAACTGGTTGGAAGCTTGGTTTGTGGCCGGTAGAGTTCTGGATCGATGGTTCGTTCAAAACATGAGCGTCCGACCCCATGGATCCAGCTACCTTCGAGGTCTGATGAGACGACGTCTCCAGACTCATCTATCTGGACGGGCTTCGTAGTAGGGTAGTAGCCAAAGCTGCGTAAATCCTCGGCCGTCGCAGCTGCGGCAAAGTTGGCACAGAGCTCGAACGACGTTGTGCCTAGAGCGCGATAGTCGTAGTCGAGCTTGGTTCCTGGATCGACTGGTGCAACAAAGCCACTGATGCTATCGGTCAGTTGGTCTAGAGAAGTTGGCAGCTTGCCCTTGCTGGTCCAAAACTGAACAATCTGGCCCTGGATTGACTGTAGGTCGCTGATCCGCTGTGAATCAAGTCGTACCTGCCGTTGTTCGGCTGGCGTACCAGCAATAAAGATGCCGGCAACAAGTAGCACCGCCACGACAAGACTCGAGCCACTAGCTAGTTGCTGTGACAACTCCCCTGGCTTGCCGGTCTGTCGTACGTCGAACAGGTAATATCCAAAGACTACACCTGTCACGGCAAAGACGCAGAGCACCTTGAGTGCGAATGAAAGCGAGAGCTCGCCACCGTAGAAGCTACCGACCAGCGTGATGAGATAGATGATCATAGCAATCGCGGCAACCAGAAGAGTGAAATAGATCAGCCACTTGCGAATACCCAGCTCTCGTCGGGCTGGATCCTGCACGAGATCCTTTTGAAGAATTGAGGAGATCCAAATAAAGAGCGGGAAGCCCACAATTAGCGAGGCGCTGGCACCTCGAATCGTCTCGAGTATGGCAATTTTGAAAAAGTTCAGAGGATCTGGCAACAGCAAATTGATGTACTGAAACATAACCGTCAGGACACTTATAACGCTGATAAAGAGTGTCAGCGTACTTAGGAGGTGTAAGAAAACGTCCCGCGGCGTTGAGTGGGATGGCTTGTGGGATGGAGTCATGAATTTAGTATACTCCCGCAAGCTTTCATTCAATACTGTAGCGATGTGGATAAATTGACTGGTTAACGAAGTGCCTCGTCAATTTTCGAACGCAATACTTGGTCGGATGGCGAGCCAAGCTTTTCACTGTTGAAATAAATAGTGGGCGTGGCGTCAACGCCAAGGGCATCTCCATCACCCATGTCTTGGGCGATCTTGTCAGCTGCAGTTACATCGGTCAAATCTGCCTTGAATTGCTCCTCGTTCAGGCCAAGTTCCTTAGCATATTCAACAAATTTCCCCTCGGGCTTCAATTGGAATGCCCAGGCATTTTGGTTTTCGTACAGGAGCGAGTGGAGCTCCCAAAACTTGCCTTGCTTGCCAGCAGCCTCTGCAGCTCGGGCTGCTAGCTGTGCATTTGCGTGCATAGCGAGTGGGTAGTGGCGAAACACAAAACGAATTTTGTCGCCGTAATCTGTGATAAGTTGCTTCAACGTTGGATGTGAAGCCGCGCAGGCCGGACACTGGAAATCAGCAAACTCTACAATCGTCACCTTGGCATCCGCTGGACCGAGCGCCTGACTACTCTCTCGTACAAGTTCTGGCGCATCGACAGTCTTCGCCGTGATCTTTTCGGTGCTCGAACGACTGCCAAAAACCAGAATGCCAGCCACAATCAGGACGGTTAGTATGCCGATACCGGCAATCACTTTTGAATCATTCATCGTGTCTCCGTTTTCTTGGCCGCCTTCAGTGCAATGAAGGCGCAGCCAGTAATGACGCTGAATGCGACCAGTGACAAAAGTGGGATGGTTACAAAACCGAACCACTCAATGTACTTTGTAGTGCACGAGATACCGGCTGAACAGGGTGCATTTGATTCAGGAATAATGCCGTAATAGAGTAAGACATGAAAAGCCGCGATGATCAGGCCCGCAACGCTGAAAGGGAGGACGTAGAGCGATAACCACCTATCACGACGGACCAAACCTATACCAATCAAGGCAACGAGCGGATACATCGCAATTCGCTGGTACCAACACAGGACACAAGGTGGAAAATGCTGGATCTCACTAAAAAAGAGACTACCCAGTGTTGCGGTGATGGCAACAAACCATGCAAGGTACAGTGCTGATCGTGAGGTGGACATCTTATCGTGCCCTCAAGCGAGCACGGACAGCATCATAGCGTTCTTTCAGGTCATATTTGAGCTGAGCCACGTCTTCTTTCGCCACGTCCAGTGTTTTGGGTCCTTCATCAACAACAACGTCTACAAGTTTATCGTACTGCTCCTTGGTGAGATCCCGAGCTTCTTTCAGACGCTTGCTGAGTTTTTGCTTTGCGTCTTCAACGAACTCTTGCAGGTCTTCACGAGTCTCTTTGCCAGCTTTTGGTGCCAAGAGAATGCCTGCTAAGGCGCCAAGAATTGCCCCAGCTGCAATACCGGCTGCGAAATCCTTCTTGTCCATTAGCTTCTCCTTTGTTTTGGTGGACGCTTCATTGGGCTACCATGGATGTCATCAAAGAGATCATCGTAGCTGTGCGACTGCTTCGGTCGGGGTTCATCACCGTGCCAAGCAGTCCGAACCGAGCGGACAACGTTGGCAATGGTGCTCGCGTTCATGACCGCCCCAACAAACTGGGCAACGTGCGCTCGAGCATCATCAAATGAATGAATTGTTTCTCGGACAGAATGCTGGACCAAATCGACCGTCTTCGACACGTCTCCTGACTTATCCTTTATGAGCTTCAGCAAAAATACGATGTATGCCAAAGCGATGATGATGAGTAGAAGAATGATTGCCAAGAGCACGCCGACAACACCAAAAATCCAAGCGAAAACTTCTTGCGTAATGATCAATTCCATACTGCCACCATACCCTATTATGAGTGTCTGGCAAGTATCATGTGCCAGCTGTTGGCACTTTCACCCACTTGTTCGTTGTCAGAACCCACGACGAGGGGTCAGACGACTGAATTTCATCCCAAAATTGTTTGGCGGCGGTCGTATAGAGCTTCTTGTCGCGAACAAGCCTTCGATACCCCGCCCATTTTTTTGGTAACTGGTGACCTTGTTCTTCGAGCTCCTTAAGTTCTAGGTCAATATCGAGGTTGTCGGCATCTTTAACAAGCTTTGCCTCAATGGTCGTTCGCTCTCGGTACAGCCTCACGACATCCTCAAGATTGGTAAGACTTGTTCCAGCGAGCATGTCGTGGAGTGCTTCTTCCTCGTGTTCTTCTACGTATACCTTTTGCACAATCGAATGGTCGGCTGTCCGTGTCTCGGCGACATCATGCGTCAGCGCCATTTTCATGATCAACTCTTCGTTGCCAGCTCCTTCTCGCCGAGCTAACGCAAGCGCCAGATACATTACCCGCATGGTATGTTCCAGATCGCTCGCACAGTCGACCGCCAAGTGCTGACGCCAACCACGCGGCACGTTCCGAAGCGAGCCAATTTCGTACAATAGCTCAATGTCTCGTTTGATGTCTACCATGCATCTACTAAATCATGGACAACAAAAAAATGCACCCCGCCCAGTAAGGGGTGCATTTAGGATATGCCCGGAGAAGCGTCGATTAGTTGCGAGTTATCGCAAAAGGCACCTTATAGGAACCCTTGTCGAATGTTCCACACTCTCTCACGCAAGACGTTGTAGTCCTTGTTGATTGAGCTTGGAGTACAGCATCCCATTCTTGCTGTTTCGCAGCTACTTGTACCTCTACGAGCAATTGATTCGACATTGACTTACCCTCTATTTCGTTTTTTGCACCAACGCAAACAGCGTTAGTGGCTTTGCTAGCTTACAGGACTACCCAACTGCCCGTGAAGGCTATTACCCCTTCTCGTCTAGTGCAGTGGCCGGTGAACATACTTGTACCTTCAGATTCAGATATGCCTGCTGGCAATCCTGCACTAATGGCTTACTGCTCCCCGCTACTATTTTTGCTGTCGCTTGTCCAACCGGTCGTGACGTTTCTACGTTCCAATGGACAAGTAGGATCGTACCCCCAACTTTAACCTCAGTGTCCTTGTCGAACGGAAAGAAGACATCATCCTGCACCTTATTGAGTACCCGATTGAATTCATCCGTCGACAATCCCAGTTGAAGCACCGATTTACTCCTAATCGCTCTATTACTCATCCGAGTGGATAAGCCTGCTAATTGTACGGCATTGCCCGGCATCAAAGAAAGGCTTACTCGCCAGGTTCGGTACTTTCTGCTTCAATCAAATCAAGTTGGCGTGCAGTCCATGCCGCCCTTTTACTTGAGGATTGAGGAAATAATGAACTGGGATATGAATTGGATAATTTTTTGGTTTTTTTGGGGCCACTGGTGCTTCGCAGCATTTCATCAGAGCCTAAAGTACCACCGAGACGAATCACATGGACTCGTTCCGTGGACCTCTGAATCCTGGAAACGGTTTTTCGAGGTCACGACGTTCCTATCGGTCGGTTTTACATACCTGCAGTCGTGGATTTATGGACGGCTGCACCGACTGCATCACGCGTTCGCCGACACCTTTCTGGATCCGCACTCGCCAAAACACCTACGAATCCGAAAACGACTCTTAAAGTCTTTGCCGGTTAGCGTTTCTAATGTACTTCGGTACACAGGATTCTTCGTAGCTATCGACTTCTGCGAAATGATGTGGATGACGTCACGCGCCTGTGCACTGGCAGCCGAGGGTAAAATGCTTAATTGGGCACCGATAGCCGAAGGCAAAGAGCCCATCTGTCAACCAATTGAGGAGAAATACCTCAAGAATCTGTCCAAATGGCCAGCGTTTGAAAACTTTGCTACCTCGACACTGGTTAGAATTCTTTGGCTCGTTTTCTACATCTCGGTGTATCGAGAGTATGCAACCGGCTTGTGGTGGCTGCTGCTGCCCATTCAGATTGGGATGTGCCCTATTCATGGAGCCTCCGTCAATTACTTTTGCCACACCATTGGCTACCGCAACTTCAACGTCAAGGACACCTCGACTAACTTGGGAGTTGTCGTCAACATTCCTGGCCTTGCAAGGGGCTTGAATGTTATCTTGAACTTACCCTTCTGGGTCTTTTCCGTCTTGCTCTTTGGCGAGGGATGGCATAACAACCACCATAATCCCTCGATTCCTAAGATAGCTAGAAACTTTGGTCGGCGCTGGTGGGAAATCG
>JBBUCD010000043.1:0-18700 GCA_038057955.1 Patescibacteria group bacterium
GTCAGCATCGATTCATTCACCGACGATGAGCCCTCGAACACCTCACCGTCAACCGGGACCTGCGAGCCAGGCCGAACCAAGAGCTGATCCCCCACTCGGAGCTCGGCCAACGAAACTGTCTCTACACTATTTTTCGTAAGTCGCTCGGCGGTATCCGGCAGCAGCTTGGCCAGCTCCTTGAGTGCCCCCTGTGCGCCCGAGACTGCGCTCATCTCAAGCCAGTGACCCAAAAGCATCACGGCAATGAGTGTCGCTAGCTCCCAGAAGAAATCCTCTCCTGCCACCAACCCGAATGTGATAGCGAGCGAGTAGCCGTACGACGCGAGTACCGCCAGCGAGATGAGCGTCATCATGCCCGGCGTCCGAGCCTTGAGCTCACCAAGCGCACTCCGTAGAAATACCGTTCCGCCCGTGAAGAAAACGAGTGTGCCACAAACAAGCGGCACGTAGGCAGAGCCGGCAAACGCTGGCGCACGAAATCCTAGAAGCATCTGAAATGTTTCGGAGTAGAGGAGCGTTGGAATGGTCAATACTAGTGCCAGCCAGAACCGATCCCGGAACATGTTAACCGTGTGGCCAGCATGCTTACTTGCCACTCCGTAGCCCTCGGGCGAAGGGTGGTCGGCTGTATGCTGTGCGTGCCCAGGCTGGTCGGCATGGCGAGAAACACCAATCGTATCTGCCATCTGTTGTGGTAGGTGATGGTCGCAGTACGCGTGCGAGACGCCAAACGAGTCGAATACGATCGTCGTCGCAACCATGCCACAGAGTTCACACCGTGTTCCCGCTGGTACCGATGTCATCGTCCCTCCAAATCGTGAATGGTGAGCAATTCCTGGACAAGCTGCTCTCGCTTTCCCTGCTTCGCCTGATCAACAACGCAGGTTGACAGGTGTCCTTCTAAGACAACTCGGTTCAGGCTTTTGAGCGCCTTCTGAATGGCAAGTACCTGAATCATTGTATCGATACAATACGCGTCATCCTCCACCATTTGTTCGACCTTGCGAAGGTGCCCTTGAATGATCTTGATCCGATGCTTGAGTCGGTCTTTCATTGGTTTTGCCATGCATCAAGCGTAATCCCCCCATAGGGGATTTGTCAACCACGCATCGCCCTCCAACAGCAAAATAGCTCGTCTTTTCGACGAGCTATGTGTTTTCATTTTCTTCAAAAAAACTTGGCACTACATTGGTGGGGGGATTTTTCGCTTTCTTTCCTCAAACGCGGAACGAAAAAACTCTCGGTCTATTGCAAATTCGCTTCCGCAAACATGGACAGTTGGCTTCCCACTATAAGGCGAACTGTAATCGTACGAAATCGCTACGTTCCCCTTTTGCCACACGACATCCGTCGTGTAGTCACAGAGCGTGTCTTCACCATAGATTTCCTTCGCACTTTTCTTCCAGCTGATTGGAAAATTCGCCACAACCTTTTGCTCAGAGAGTACACAATGACGAAGAACCTGCCAGATACGAAGTGTTGAAACCTCGCCAACTTCATGTCGGATAATTTCGATCTCAGGCAATTCGAGTTCTCGAAAAATCTCGGACAAAACCTGCTCAACCATCAAACACCTCCAACAATTTTTTAAGTTACTCAAAATGAGTGACGAAGAACTGTAGCATTGATAGGGTAGCCTGTCAATCGGAGTATTAGCTCAATTTACTGCAATAGTGCAATGATTTTCTTTTGAAGCTCAGGATTGGCAGCAACATAATCACCCTCATAGATACTTGGCACATGATTCTGTAAGTCGGCAAGTACCGCTCCTGCCTCCCTTACGATCAAGCTTCCTGCGGCAACGTCCCAAGGCTTTTGGCGTAGGCGAACTAGTCCGTCAATTCTGCCGCAGGCAACATAGCAAAACTCTGCAGCCATTGATCCTCTGCCAAATAGGGGATCACGCTCATCGCTATCAAACCCGAATCGTTTCATATTCGGGAGACTTGCTTCCAACTTGGTCTCCATCACTTTCATTGCTTCTTCTGACCCAGGGTATGCAGAGTACGTAATTACCGCCTGTTCCAAATCGATCACAGTCGAAGCACGTATGAGATCGCCATTGAGTGTTGCCCCCTTGTCCAACTCGGCAACGAAAAGCTCATCTCGCTTTGGCAGATATACGACGCCTAGAATAATTTCTCCGCTTTTCTCCAAACCTATCGAAACAGAAAACGTATCTCTGCCTTCAATGTAATTATTGGTGCCATCGATTGGATCGATGATCCATGTATATTCAGACGACGTCTCTTGCCTACCTAGTTCTTCTCCTAAAAACGCGTGATCTGGGTATGCGGCTTGTAGTATCGAAAGAATAATTTTCTCAGAATCAAGATCCTCCTGCGTTGTTGGATTCTGTACACTCGTTATGAGCTTTGCATGATCTATATTCCGCAAGAGGAACTCGCCTGCCATCCTTGCTGCTCGAATTGCTGTTTCTTTCATTTTAAAAGTATAACATCAACCGAACCGGCCAAAAAAAATGCAGTACGAAAAAAGCCCGCGTTAAGCGGGCTTTGGCTATGCAAGAGAAGTAGTCTATGGAAGCGATTCATACAAAAATTCAAAGGGATATTGCCCTAACCAACTTTTGTCTCCCTTCTTGAATACAAAACCTTCATATTGATCCTCGACGGAATCAAATAGGTATTGCCCGTCTTCTAGAGCAAGAAAAGTGTGGCGAGAACCCGAAACGATAATCCAGCCCGATGGGGTCTTTAGCGCGTAGGCACGACACAATTGTGAATAACCGCCAGTTGCTTTGCTCAGCTCAACAATTTCTTCAAATAGTTCGTACGCTGCACCATCTGGAGCTGAGAAACTCATAAACCGACTCTCTAAAGCATCAAGTTGATACGTGATTCTCCAGCCATCCACAGCGTGGACAAACCAAGCTCTCAACCATGTGTTATACACACATTCATCAAAGCAATCCTGGCATTGATAACAACTAGTATCATCTACTAATTGAAACGGTCGCAGTTTTGTATTCTGTAATGTCGCGACTGCGAGCGTGTTATTACTACACCCACAAGAAGACATGCTGTGAAATTCATACTGCCCATCAAATGTGAGAAATCGATCGCCACCGAGATCATACAAAGTTCTGGCCAGAACACCCGAGTCGGTTAAAACCCAGAGTGTTACAAAACGCTCACATTGCGGTATGCCCGACGACCTCCAATCCCTACTAAGCTCGTCAGCGGTACCTCTAAGTAGAGGCGTAGGCGTCAGCAAGAATTTCCGAGTTTTAGGATTGAAAACATTCAGTGGCTCTTGAAGTGGCTGATCTCTGCGCAGTTGGTAAACACTAAAATATCGCTCTTGCAAGGAACTCGGAGGCTTGTTGCTGACTAAGCAGATTCCAGTATGAAACTCGAAATAAAATATCTGAAAGTTTAATCTACGGCCGATCCGAACCGGTCGCAGGTTGTCATCATAGAGCCTGGTACCGGCCTCTGTCGTCACAGAGAACAACCGTCCTGGCAAGCGATCAACTTTTAAAAATAGATGCGTCCCCCGTAACGCAACAATACGTATCGCTCCAGGATCAGACAGATCAACGAGAATGCTGCGCTCAAGATCTGGCCTATAGTCCCGATCATTCTTACCTTGCAACGACACACTCACAATCATCCATCGGGTATTAAATCGAATATAACTCGATATCAACGTCTCATCTATCTGAAGAGTTATATCTCTACTATGACATTCACCATCCACACGCCGGCCTACGAGACTAGCCCAAGGGTCTCGATCAACAGCATCGTAGTTACGAATACTGATATGCCATTTTGGATCGTCTGCGTCCTGAATTTTATCTGCAAGATATGCATGATAAAAATCTGCAAGTTGCGTACGCTCTAAAACGTA
Source organism: Patescibacteria group bacterium (assembly GCA_038057955.1). Lineage (GTDB taxonomy): Bacteria > Patescibacteriota > UBA1384 > JACPKC01 > JACPKC01 > JBBUCD01. Next base: position 3,874 of record JBBUCD010000043.1, read on the forward strand.
AAGCGCTCCGGCAGGCGTTTGCGGTCCATACCGCCTCATGCCTGGATCTTCTAAGTGATATTCCTCAAGACGAGCCGCGTCAGTCGAATAATCCAGAATATTTTTCATTTTGCCCTCCAACTGTAATTTAAGGTTCAAAAAAATCTCTTCCCAAAAATGGGAACGTTGAATAGTACTAGATTTACCCACTTCTGTCAATCTGTTCAACAGCGTTGAACAGACACAAAAAAACGACCCATTTAAGGTCGTTTTTTGATGGCGGGTCCGACCGGACTCGAACCGGCGATCTCCTCCGTGACAGGGAGGCGTGTTAACCACTTCACTACGGACCCAAGTTTCCCAATTTTCGAACTGGCTCACTATACAACAGGTTCAACTATTGGACAAGATAGACTAGTTAGTTGGGTGGTAGTAGACACGAATATGGTACTCGTTGCGCGCTGTCGCCAACCAGTCATCAAATGACTGCTGGACTGATCCTTTCTTTTCTAGAATCTCAATGACATGAAAACCAAAATCACTCTTGACTGGCTGGGCTATGAGCCCGACCGGAGAGGCAAAAACAGCTGCTTCGATGGCTGCCGATGGTTGATCTCCGCGGGCAACGAAACCGATGTTGCCACCATTCTCACGACTTTCACTGTGCTGCGAAAACTCTTTTGCCAACGTGTCAAATGCCTCACCGGCTTGAATCTTCTGAATCAGTTCAGCTGCCTTCGCCTCATCAGTCACTAAAATTTGCCGAAAGTTGACTTGCTCCAGAACCTGTTGCCGGACTTTATTCTCGAGTAAGCGAACACGAATCAGTTCACGAAGTTGGTTCTGCGTTGAACCGTACAGCTCGTGCAAAATGGTGTTTAGCTCCTCCTCGCTTACCTCACGTGCCTCACCACCGCCACCTTGTGCTACCAAGATATCACTGTAGGCAGCATCGATTTCCTTGGCCTCGACATGAATGTTTGCTCGCTTTGCAGCTCGCTCCACCGTTCGATTCGAGACCAATAACTGAATCACTTGCTCATTGAGAGGTGTGGCAGTATCAATAGCCTGACCGTTCTGTTGGGCGCGCTCGATAAATGTCTGAATAAAAGTCCGATAAAGCAGATATTGTCGTGCCCAAATAAGCTGCCCGTCTACCCGAGCAACTGGAATGGGTAACCAAGTTGCTGCCGCGAGTATCTTCGGCGATTCAGATCCGGCTAAAAACGACCGGCCAACTACAACAGTAGTCAAGAGGTAGACAGCTATGACTGCCACAATCAACCATGGGACAAAGCTGGAAACAGTTACAGGTACATGTTTTGTTGGTTGTGATGATGTATGGGTGGTCATAAGTTAGTATCCTATCCAGCTAGCTGTGAGTACGGTGCCGGTTGTAGCGAGTGCAATAACCATGAGGGGAAGCGCCAGAGTTCGAATAGTCAGGCTACGGTCGTGTGCTAATCGAATAACTTCCAAACTCAAAAATCCGACCGCTGTAATCATGAGAGCTTGTGAGGGAAAGTTAACTGGCCAAAACAAAAGAATCAAGTACGTTTCAGCAACTGCGATCCCAACTGCCTGAGCAAGTACCCAGGAACGTAGAGGATCAACTGAGGTCATCCAACGAGCAATGACCGTGCTCGTAGCATACAACAAAAAGACACCAACCAACTGGCCAGTCACGCCATATCGTAGATGTAATTCCATAGCAAACAGTGCCCAAAGAAACATACCGTACAAACCATAGACTGACCGTGAAGTAGCCGCCTCGGGCACAAACGACAAGGCAATTGCTATGGCTGTTAGTAGCCATAGCAATTCAGAATGTTGCGCCAGTGCCAGCACGGATATTGCAGCAAGCAATACTAATACTCGACCCGTGAACGGGTGCTGCAAAACGATATCTACGCTCATGGCGTGAGATTGACTGGCTTATAGTCCTGACCAAGCACAAGACGTAGATCAGCGGCTGTGCCAGCCGGACGCAGCGTTGCTGTCACGGGTAGACCGAGTCGCTCTGACAAAAATCGGGCGGTAAACGGCACTTTACCACCAGAATAATCCGTCAAGACAGTAGTCGGAGTGGTATCGGTTTTATCAATGGAGATAATCGTGTAGCCCAACGCCTGGAGGTCAAGTTGTAATTCGCGGGCACTTCCTGCCTCACCAGTACCATTTAAAATTTCAATTTTGGCTTGCTCTTTCGTTAAATTTGGATCGGTAAATAGCTCATGAGCAATTCGCTGCACTTCCGAAAAATTGCCGGCCTTTGGTACTAAGTAATACCCACCGTCACTGATGCTTTTCAGTGGCCCCGTTGCACTATTATCCAGCACCTTCGTGACCACCTGCGACTGATCAATGGTTTGAACAATTTCAAGTAGGTGCTGGAGATCTGTAATGGATAGATCCATACGAACGTGATCACCAACAATCCCAATCAATTCGCCAATCTTCTTAGGGTTGGCAAGTGTATTAGCACTCATGAGCTCGTCACGGACTGCCAGTAGAATAATCTGCTGGCGGGCTGCTCGATCAAAATCAGAGGTGGTTTCTCTCGATCGCGCATACTTGAGCGCTGTTTCACCATCCATCTCCTGCACGCCTGCTTTCACAGAAAATGGATCGTATCCTTCAAGTGCTTCATCTGGAAACAAAGGATCATTCAGGGCCTTGGGGACATCAATCGTCACGCCACCTAGAGCATCGATTGCCTGCTCAAAGCCCGCGAAATCAACACGGACATAGTAGTGTAGGGGGAGGTCAAGAACCTTGCTCACTGTATCTTTGAGTGCTTGTGGGCCCGTGCCCGACTCTTCCTTTTCAGCATACGCATGGACGCTGTTGATTTTGCCTGCACCACCCCCTGGGAATGAAACTCGTAGATCTCGTGGAATGGAGAGTAGAGCTAGCTTTTTATTCACTGGATCAATACTAGCCACCATAATAGTATCGGCCAATGTGCCACCTTTGTGATTGGCACCGCCCACACCGATAAACAGCACATTGATACGACCATCGCCCTCGCCCTTGACCTGGGTTGGATCAATGGTTTGGCCAAAGTATTTCAAAAAGGGTGAGCTACCAGACGCGGGATCACTGACTTTTTGGTAGGTGGCAAAAGCCGTGATGCCAAGCCAACAGAGACCGAGTAGTATGAGTACCCCGACGCCCCAGAGTACCATGCGCGTCGTATTCCTAGGCTGCGTGGGTTTCGTGGCTCGGAATCGATCGAGCTGTTTACCGTGCGCTCGTTCGGCTTCAGAACCGTCTTTTGTGGGTGGTAGGGCGTCTGTCATGTGGATACGTAGTATACCACATTCACGACCTGATTCAGGAGTAGAACTGCTAGTTAGACAACTATACAGCGCGCTCCGCGAGCGTTGCGGTATCGAGCTCGTGCAGATCACCACTCGGTAGGACACTATAGCGTTTGTCAAGAAACCAGGCGGTCGTTTTCAGCAAGGTGGCAATAACTCGGACCGATGTCCGACTATGGGACAGTTCGATTGAAACAAACCGCTCTATGTCGGCCAATGAGATCTTGGATTGATGTAGAAACGCGGCAAGACTTCGAATCTCTTGCCGTTGTGATGCTGGCGCTTCTATTGACGTATCAATGGTCGCCGCTTGGCTTGATACGAGGACAAATCGCATGCCTTGTCCATCTGCACCTACGACGAGGGTTGTCATGTAGCTCTCCAATCAAATCGCAATAGTCGGTGCTCATTCAAAACGCTCATACGAATGCAGACATCAACCTGCCGCTGAAGCTCGGGCACGTGATCAACCCATTCGATACAAACGACACCCTGTGGATCTTCAACTCGCAAATCGAGCGCCGATAAATCAGCGGCTGATCGAAGTCGATACAGATCAAGGTGGTGCAAAGTGATTTTCTCACCCGATGGTAACTTCCCAGCATATTCCTGGTGATACAGGTAGGTCGGCGAGAGCACTTCTTGTGTTACCCCAAGGGCACGGGCTACATACTTCACGAACGTACTTTTTCCAGCACCAAGCTGTCCCAGGAGTCCAACACGCATGCCAGGACGGAGCGAGTCGACAAACTGTCGAGCGATCGCCTCAAGTTCGCCTAGTGTAGTTGCTTCTGCTTGAGATAGAGCCATAGTGAATCACCTAAGATAATTAGAATAGCACACAGCGTGATGACTGCGAGTGTTAAGCTGGCCATGCTGCCTGGGTCAGAGTTTCGAAAATCGCGGGCGCCAAGCACCGAGGCCGTCTTCCGACCGACTGGATCCGACTGTGTAGCAGCGAGCCGTGAATGATCGCCTACGATCTCTTCGAGATCCTCAAGGCCCCGTTCTTGATCAGGAACTTCTTCCACAGACGACTCTGTTTCGTCTGTCACTTCGAGTTCGCGAGCCTCAACCGTCGAGGCAGTACTGGCAGCTTCATCTACAGTTTCCTCATCTGTCGACCCAGTCACCTCCAGTGCCTGATCTTCCACGACTCGTACCGTCTCGGGATCTTGCGCGACAACTAATCCTGTCAACGAGACCGTGTCACCATCAGCTACATCAGGAATCACAACCCCTTGTCGACGAGTCATCTTCACAGTCCGACCGTTCTGCATGACCACCTCAACCGAACCACGAACAGGATGCGCTCGACCAATCAGGTGCACTAACTGAAATAGCTTGGGCGACGAAACCTTTGAAAACTCAAGTGCCGCTACTGAACCCTTTGAACGAACAATCAGATCGCGGTCTGCACCTAGGAGTAATTTTGGCGTGCCGCCGGTCGATACTTTGCCCACTACCTCTACGGTATCTCCCCGTTCCAGCCGAAGCGATGAGTCCGCGGGCAAAGAGAGTTCGGCGCTCCACTCGCCATCTGCGATAACTACGGTTCGAGATTTGTACGACAAATCAGATACTGTAACCTGAGCACGCAGACGAACAGTGCTACTGACCGTACGATTCACAAGTCCTTCCAGGGTCGCCTCTGGAATCTGACTACTCAAGTCTTCCATGGGGGCAGGAGTCACGACTGGCACTACTACCTGGGTTCTTCCTGAAGCTGTTGGCGAGCCAAACTGCGAGCCAGGTCCATCGAACTGTCCCGGGTCTACGCTTGATTGCCAATCCGTCTGGGCAGTACCACTCCCTGAGTTACTCAACAGTCGCTGCATGCTAGCAATTGGCTCAGTGTTGCCAGCGAACGGCTTTGAGCCATCACCAACTCGATCAATCACTTCGCCAGCTGCATTGCGCAACTCCAGTCGTAATGCGCTATTACTTAAACTCAGTGAACTCGCAACAAAATCTGGAATGACAGTGAGTGTTGAGCTGCCGCCCGAAAACTGATAGTCCGGCCCGTTGTTGGCAATTAGGTATGTTCCCTGAGAAGGTAGTGATCCATACTCAACGCGAAGCAACTCTTTTGGCTCACCAGCAACTGTCCACAACGACCAACCAGCGAGATCGATGTCAACCATCGTCCGATTTGTCAGCTCAAGCCACTCATCCGAGGCAGAACTTGATGACCCAGCCCAGTTTACCTCGCTCACAACAACATCGACTGACGCAGCGCCAACAAGGGCCGGTGCAATGAGCACACCCAGACCAAGTGTCAGTAGAGTATTGCTACTCATCAATCGAGATCACCTCTCCTTCAGTTAGTTGTCCTTCAATTTCTGTACTCATCGACCTTCTTGGAGGCAGTCGATTCGGCGTAGCTTGCGAGATCTCCTTGGTAGCAACTAGTACCTCCGAATCAGCTGTATCGAGTATATCACTCGCTTCGTCCCGAGCCTCGATAGCCTGCATAAATAAATCTTCCTGCAGCTGCTCTCGCTTATAATCGGCCGGGGGTGCGACACTTGGCACATTCTCGACGAGCGTTTGCTGAAGCGACTCTTGTACTACTATTGGAACAGCATCGTCCTTGTCTTTCCTTACAAACTGGGCTTTCCTATTCTGATCATGAATCATCAAGATTGTATTCGCGACAATATGTGGCTTCGCTACATTACGAATAACAAAGTCCGGAGCGCCACCAGCAGTCTCCACAACAACCGTTCCGAACTGGAAAATACTCTGCAGGTAACCGTTCATGTGAGCAGAAACATCTTGAACGCGATCCATACCCAACTCAGCGACTCGGCGGTTAAACAACCCAAGTTGCCGAATGTTTACGAGTCGGTCAGAAGTAATAATCGCAACATCAAGATATTGCTCAATCCACACGGTAAAAAAAATAGCATTGACGAGCAGTAGGTAGGCACCTAAACCTAGCCCAACATACGGCAGTAGTTTTCCATCTAAAAACCACTGAGAGCCATTTAGCACAACCACAATGAACCCCGTGACTAACGGAATCAACAGCATGATGCCAATAAATACCGCCCAGAGAACGAAAGGCATCCAATGACGGCGTACAAATATGAGAATTTCCTCATGAGCTTGCTGACCGGGAAACAACACTGGGTGGGGCGGATCCAAAGCTGTAGTGACTAGCGCCATGCCAACCCCAGAACTAATAATCCAACTGTGATCACCACGATTATCGCCGATGAGATGAGGTAGACCCGAAACATATATTGGGTTGTCTCAACAGAATAGCCATATTCATTCAGATGATGGAACGCGTACATTGAGTACAAGGAGTACCCAAGTAAGACAAGAAGATACATGCCCCCCGCGAGGAGTGGCACCATGCTCAAGCCCCCACTCCATCGGAATGTACGAGTCCGATCGCCTTGGATGTTGCTATCCTGCCCCTAGGTGAACGTAAGAGAAAGCCTTCTCTGATCAAGAATGGCTCATAGACGTCCTCGATTGTATCCGCATCCTCGCCGAGCGCAGCTGACAAGGTTGACAATCCTACAGGTCCCCCATCAAATTGCTGAACCATGACTGCGAGGAGACGTCGATCAAGACGATCGAGTCCATACTGATCGATATTCAGTAAACTGAGTGCCCGCTCCGCGACACCCCGGGTAATGAGATCAAGTCGATGAACCTGAGCATAGTCACGAACACGCCGCAACAGTCTATTCGCAATACGCGGCGTCCGACGACAACGAGCGGCGATCACCAGCGCGCCAGGCTCATCAAGCTGCACACTTAATCGAGTGGCGCTTGTGAGTAGTAGTTGTTGCAGCTCACTCGTTTCATAAAAATCGAGGTGAAAATGCGCGCCAAACCGATCTCGAAGTGGGGCGCTCAATTGGCCGATCCGTGTCGTTGCACCAATCAAGGTGAACCGCGGTAACTGTAAGCGCATTGTTTTCGCAGCCACACCCTTCCCCAACACTAGATCAAGTGCAAAATCTTCCATTGCTGAGTACAGCATTTCCTCAACCGGACGCTGGAGTCGATGAATCTCATCAATAAACAACAGCTCACCTTCTTGAAGCGAGCTGAGAATTGAGGCAATGTCACCAGTCCGTTCGAGCGCTGGGCCCGAGGTGATACGAATTGGTACGGCAAGTTCGGTAGCAGCCACATGAGCCAAGCTAGTTTTGCCGAGACCAGGTGGACCGTACAGCAACATGTGTTCCGGCGCCTGATTGCGCTCTTTTGCAGCACGAATAACTAAATCTAAGTTACGTTTTGTTTCCGCCTGACCAATAAACTCTGCAAATCCTCGGGGGCGCAGAGCGACATCTTCAAGCTGTTCATCAGGCTGAACAGTTGTTTCTGTCAGGACGGTCGTCTCTCCATCAGATGGGACCGGCTTGTTCATGGCTCGAGTATACGGAATTCTCCTACGAAGCGAAAGCGTTACGGCAAATAACTCATCGGATTCACCCGAGACGAGTAGTCCCAAATCTCAAAATGCAAGTGTGGTCCAGTTGACCAACCGGTTGATCCCATGTATCCAATAATCTGACCCCGCTTGACCTCTTGCCCAGAAGAAACTGCAAAGCTTTGCAAATGACCGTAGAGCGTACTCCACTTGGCATTGTGCCCAATCACCACGTACCGCCCATACGCATAGAAGTTCCCATTCAACCTCATTTCTGTCACGGTTGTCACCGTGCCGTCAGCAGCCGCGTAGATAGGTGTTCCCGAACCATTGACTAAATCAAGTCCGCCATGCCCACCACCTGGCTGGAAGGGTGTTGAGCCACCAAAATAAGTACTAATGTATCGATAATCAGTTGGCCACTGAAAACCAACAGATGAAGTGCCACGATCACGGGCTTGCGTAACTCCTGGCCCAGAGCCACGACTGAGCGTTGCTCGGATCTTGGAAAGCTCTGCCTCAACCTGAGCATTCAACTTTTTGGCTTCAGCAACTTCCTTTTCAAGGCTCTTCTGCTGCTGGACTGTCTGGTTAAGCAGGGCATCTTTTTGCGCCTTCTCACTTGAAAGTCCTGCCTGGTAAGCCTCTTCCTGGGCCTTGAATCCTGTCAATTCAATTTTCTGCGCCTCCATATCAGATCGATTCTTCTCGAGCTGCTCTTTCAGCTCAAGAATTTCAGTCAGCGTCGCGTCGATCTGATCTTCGAGTGCTGATAAATACTGATTGTGATCAATAACGTCAGAGATTGAGCTCGACCCAACGATCATAAAAAGCAAATCATCGGTTGACGTTTCATACATAACACGCAACGTCTCATCCTGATTTCGCTGCTGAATGTCAAGCTCAGCTACCTGCGCAGCAATTTGTGTCTCTAATTCGCTTATCCGCACATTCGTACTCGAAATCTTACCGTTGAGATCATCAATCTTCCCTTGAGTGGAATCGATATTTGTCGTCAAATCCTCAATTTGAGAAGAAATACCACTCGCCTCTTTTTTCTTTGCATTGGCAGCGGCCTGATCAGCCTGAATCTGCTTATTGAGCTCAGCCTGCTGCTTCTGTAACTCGGTCATTTTCTGTTGGCTGGTTGCTGCCTGTACGCCAACATTCGGTAGCATCGCTACCACGAGCGCAATCAACGCTACTCGAGAAACAACTTGCCATGCCCCTCTGTGGTTTTGCATCGTGATCCAAGTATAGCACACTCCACATTGTGCTTTTGTCCGCCATCTGGCCCAATCCTTTCAAGTAGGCATTCTGCCGAAACTGAAGGGGAATGACAGCTATGCATTTTTACACCTCAAACCGAGATCGCCATTGTATGCAACTCTGGCAGGCTCAACAGATGAAACACAAACCACGTATGCGCGGGCAAAGAAGATTCCATAGAGCCGCTACTGCCTATATGGTAGTGCCTCTTATAGTCGGACGAACTTACGGACGGCGAAGCTGCTCATGATAGAAGCGATGAGCATGCCAGCCATGGTAATAACGATCAAGATTGGGGCGAAGAACCGGATGAAAAAAGCCTGCATATCGGGTGCAAGGAAGTTAGCGATCGAAAGTAAGGGTACTGCACTCGCCAAGTCATACCGCAAGAAGAGAAACAGCGCGCCATACGCCAGCAAGCCGCCGAGTACCCCGTAGAGGCCCGCCTCGACAATGAACGGCCAACGAACAAAGGCTTCGGTAGCACCTACGAGCCGCATGATCTCGATCTCGTCCGACCGAGACAGAATGACGATACGAGTTGTGTTATAGACTAGTAGGAATGACAACAAGATAAAGATAAGGGCAAGTACGATGCCATTTCGTCGTACCGTTGACTCTGTCTGCACCAATGTATCAACCACGTTCTGGTTGTCCTGATAACTGATTCGCCGAACCATTTGCTCGAACTGCCCCGACTCAAATGTCTTCGCTATCACAGAGAGCTGCGATGGATCCTCGGCCTTAATGACTAAACTTCTAGGTAGGGGATTATTTTCGGGCGTTATTAAGCTCTTAATTTTCTCCGATGTCGGGCGCTGCTGGAAAATCTCGTAAGCCTTTTCCTTTGAGACAAACTCGACGCTCTTCACATCTGGCCGATTCGCGACAGACGTTCGAATGTCTTGAATAGACTGATCAGCAACATCATCGTTGAAGTAAACCGACAGATCGAGCTTATCCTGGATGCCTTCCGTGGTTTTGAGGATGACGACTGTCTGAATAGCAAACACGCCGATGATGAAGAGCGTGACAGCCATAACCAAAACCGAGGCAATTGAGAGCCACCAATTACGCCAAAAATTTGTGAGGCCAAGTCGGATAACGCGACCAAGGCTACGTAGACTCATGCGCTCGCCTCCTTTGCCGCGATCTCACTAGGTACAACATACTTACCAACCTTCTCATCCGAGACAATCCTACCGTGTTCTACCGCGATCACGCGACGCTTGAGTTTGTCGACAACTGCCTTATTGTGCGTAGCGAGAATGATCGTTGTGCCACTTCGGCCAATCCGCTCGAGCAATTCAACGATCTCCCAGGTGGTTTCCGGATCAAGGTTGCCCGTTGGCTCATCCGCGATGAGTATTCTTGGTGAGTGGATCATTGCTCGAGCAATCGCCACACGTTGCTTCTCGCCACCAGAAAGTTCGCTGGGATAGTTGTCAGCCTTATCAGACAATCCAACCAGCGACAAAATCTTGGGTACTCGCTCTCGTATCTCACCAGACGATACATCTGATACTTCGAGTGCAAACGCAATATTCTCCCAGACTGTTTTTGCTGGCAGTAGTTTGAAATCCTGAAAAACAACACCAATTTTTCGTCGATAGTATGGCAGTTCCCTAGATTTCAGTACGGCAATATCTCGGTCAGCAATTAAAATAGAGCCTTGATCTGGTTTCTCCTCAGCAATTAACATACGGATCAAGGTGCTTTTACCGGCACCCGATGGCCCAACTAGGCTTACAAACTCACCCTTACCAATCACCACGCTCACACGATCAAGCGCCAAAACTCGCTGCTTCGCGTTCGAGGTCAGTGAGTAAGATTTTGAGACATCGCGTAGTTCAATCAACTCAAAATCCTCCTTGAGTACTACTCATCCAAGTGCATCCAGTACTGTACCAAACTAGTGCCTGACTGTCATTGATCGAACCGTGCAACGAGGTGCGAGTAGTGCTCGTCTTTCCCTCTCAGCAGCGCATGGTAGTGCTCGTAGAGTCGACGCGTTACAGACCCCATAGCTCCGTTGGCAATCTTGCGAGAATCAATTTCAACAACTGGGGCAAGGTAGGCCGAAGTACCACTAGCAAAGACCTCGTCGGCAACATAGAGCTCGGTCAGATCAACTGTCCGTTCAATGGTTTGAATGCCTAAATCTTTGGCAAGCTCCAGTATTGTTGTCCGGCTAATACCCTCAAGGAGATCGCCCGGTACAGCCGGAGTGATTAAGACATTATTGCGAACGAGAAAAATATTCGCTGCACTCAACTCAGAGACGTGGCCGGCGGTGTCAAGAAATACACAATCGTCGTACCCACTGTCGAGCGCATCTTGCTTTCCTAGTACAGAGTTGACGTAGGCTCCGTTCACCTTTGCTCGTGGAGGTATCGCAACATCAGGTACGCGACGCCAGTGGGTTGTTTTAAGCCTAGCGCCTCCTTGAGGTAGAATCGGCACGGCCTGGTAAGCAAACATGCTCAAGGTACTCGAGATATCCCGAGATCGAACACCAGGAACCAGCTCATCAAGGTGAACTGTTACTCGAACAAAGGCATCATCTTTGATCCTATTCGCAATTATGAGGTCTTGAACTGCAACGAAAAAACGTTCCTCAGTCCAGCGCCCTTCAAAGCTCGTAATACCCATAATCCGACTCGATGTCAGCAGTCGCTTGTAGTGGTCAAACAGTCGAAAGGCAACACGACGTCCCTGATCATCAATGTGAATTGGGAACACCGTATAGACACTCATGCCATAAAGCACTGCCGAGCTTGCAACGCTCAGCTTGGCATCAGCGAACTGTACCAGTGAATCACCAAAATATGCCTGTTCGTAGATCCTAGCCATATTATCTCCGATCGTGAAGCCAATCACTACACTGATCCGCCGTACGTGTATTAAGTACATCCTCTTTTTCCAACCAGCCACGTCGGGCAACGCCGACACCGTAACGCATAAATTGAAAGTGGGCAGGGTGGTGAGCATCAGTATTGATAACAAATCGAACACCAGCTTCCTTGGCGGCGCGAACTTTCGTGTCCGACAAGTCGAGACGGTCGGGAGTAGCATTGATCTCAAGCAGTGTCTTCGTATCGCTGGCTGCGCGATATACCTCATCCCAGTTCACCGAAATCTCATCTCTGTGAAGCAATTTTCTTCCCGAGGGGTGACCGATACAATCAACGTTCGGATTTTGTATAGCCTTAAGAATTCTCCTGGTCATTTCGTCAATCGATTGTCGAAAGCTTGAGTGAACCGATCCAATAACAAAATCGAGAGTCTTGAGCAGTGCGTCACTCACATCAACCGCACCATCTCGGCGAATATTCACCTCTACGCCAGCAAAAACACGCATTCCCTTTTTGACATACTTTCGGTCTAGCGCACGAATCGCATCTCGATGTTTTGCCAAATCGGATTCAAGTAAACCACCGCCCGCCCCTCGGGAGTGGTCGGTAATCGCGATATAGGCATAGCCGTAATCATGCGCTGCCTTGACCATGTCGTTCAATGAGAGCTCTCCGTCAGATGACGCAGTATGGACATGAAGATTGCCCCGAATATCCGACTCCTCAATGAGTCTTGGTAGCTTACCAGCTCGTGCTGCCTCAAGCTCGCCCTGATTCTCTCGCAACTCTGGCGGTATCCAATCCATCTTCAACGCCTTATAAAATGCCTGCTCAGTCTTATATGTTTTGAGCTTGCCCGTCCGAACGGTGCGAATACCTTTTTCGGATAACGATAACCCCCGATCGTCGGCCCATGTCCGTAGTGCCACATTGTGCTCTTTACCACCCGTAAAATGCTGCAGAAGTGAGCCGTATTCACTCGGTGGCACAAACTCAATATCAATTTGGAAACCACTCTCATGAAGAATAGTGGTCAGGCCAGTTCCACCAACCACTGTCCGACGGGTAAATGGTGCCTTCCTCAGGGCTGCGACTGTAGCTTTCGCATCTGTCGTAGCTGCCACCAAGTCTATGTCGCCAATTGTCTCATTGCGGCGGCGCAAGCTGCCAACTGGATCAGCAGCAGAGACTTCGGACAACTCCCGCAGGAATGCAAGCACAGACTCAGCAATGGGCTCAACTTCATTGACCAAATGCCGTTCTTCATGCCGTCGTTCCTTTAGCGCAGCAAGTATGTTTTCGATCGTTTTTTCACCGAAATATTCCCTGGCATCTTTTGTTTGCAGCTTTCGCTTTAAGTCAGATAAATTTTTCGGACGAAAGGTATCGGTTAACTTCTTGGCAGTTTGGGGACCAATGCCAGTAATCCCAAGCAACACAAGCTGAAGCGGTGGCACGGTCTTCTGTAGCTTTTCATAAAACGGCAGCTTGCCCGTGTCGAACAGAATACTCATCTTCTGGGCAATCTTCTCACCTACCCCTTGAATCGCATCAAGTCCTTGAGTGCCTGTCGCCTCATACATCGTTGCTAGGTCGTGCGGATAGGTTTGAATTGTACGTGCCGCATTTTCGTAAGCGATAACTTTAAATCGATTTTCTCCCGTTAACTCAAGAAGCTGGCCGATTTCAAATAGCAGTTCGGCAATTTCATGATTTGAAAAACGATGGATACCCATACAACGATGCTACCACAAAGCAAAATCCCAGCCGAAGCCGGGAAGTTTGGTTAGGTTCATTATCTTACAATGAACTAGTCGCGATAATCAAACAAAATAGATGGCCCCTCAAGGATTTTCTCTCGCAAGCCCAGATACTGCCGAAGGAGCGCCTCTGCTTCCTGATTTCCTAGAAAGGAGAGTTGCAGTCTTCCGCAGACCGACTCACCAAGTGCTCGTGCCTCAATTACCAGTACCGAAAACGCGCACTCCTCTTTCGAGCAAAAATGAAAGGTGCGCAACATCTTGGCCAGATACGACAGCCCGCAAGAACCGTGAATATACGCCGTTACTAGTGCGAGCTGGAATGATTCCAGGTACGTAAACTCCATCTCAGTCCACCTCCTACCGCTTGTTAACCGTCTGCTACACAGTTTCAATAATCATCATATTCGTCGAGCCAGCCACCCTAAATGGCGCTCCGGCAGCAATGACAACTTTATCTCCAACCTTCGCCAACTCACGCTCCGTACAGAGCTGTTTCACCATTGCAAAGACATCTTCCAGCGTCTCGTAGTTGCCGACATGGATTGGCAGACAACCAAATGATAACGCCAGTTGCCGACACACCTTCTCATCGTGTGATAAGGCCAGTACGGGAGGCCGTGGCTTGTGGCGAGCGAGCATTCTGGCAGTGAAGCCTGTCTCGGTCAAGGCAACAATTACCTGTGCATCGACATCTCGTGCTGTTTCAACAACCGAGCGCGTTACCGAGTTGGCAATAGTATTTTCCCGATCCTTAGAAAAATCGCCAAGCATTTGGTCAGCGTAACTGACTTCGATCTCGTCAGCGATTCGCGCCATGGTCTGTACTGCCTCTACCGCATACTCGCCCATCGCTGTTTCCTCTGAAAGCATAACTGCATCGGTGCCATCCAAGATTGCATTTGCCACATCGGACACCTCAGCCCGTGTTGGCACTGGACTATGGATCATGGATTCAAGCATTTGCGTTGCCGTAATCACCGGCTTGCCAGCTTCGTTGCACTTGCGAATAATTTCCTTCTGCACAATTGGCACCTTAGCAGCAGGAATTTCAATCGCTAAATCGCCACGAGCAACCATAACTGCATCGGTAACTTGAATAATTGCGTCCAATCTGTCAACAGCTTGCGGCGTCTCGATCTTGGCAATAATCTTGGCTTTCGAACCGTATGATTCAAGAATTGATCTCAGCTCCTGAATATCCTCTGGCCGACGAACGAATGAGAGCGCAACAAAATCGAC